>CALZMY010000100.1 GCA_945788675.1 uncultured Gammaproteobacteria bacterium
CGATTGTGTCGCTACTTCGCTAAAAATTATTTGGCGTCCATGCCAATAATTCACTCACTTACGCGACAACTAATTCCTTTTGCCCCGACCGCCCTGCGTCCGCAGCGTTTTCGCACAACCTTGTTCACTCTCGTTCACTCGTTGCGCTCTACACTGCTACCACAATGGCTCTACGGCCACTAAAGCCGCTCCTGCATTTCTTCGTCGATCGCTATCGCTCACAACTACGAAAGGGCAGACGGCGTGGCCTATCGGCGACTAGCGGCCTTCGCTTCGCTCTCCATGGCCGCCAGCGACGGAAAAAATCGCTATTGCGCTCGAGGGCGCCTACTCATAAGCATATCTGCCACGAGCCACAGGACTTGATCGATATCTGGAATTAATTATACCAGCACTGTAGATTTCTCGATGCGAAGAATATCACAAATCCCAATCGGATCTTGCCCTGGCCAGGGAGTTCGGGCGAGGTGCGCAGTCTGTGCAGGACAAAAATCAAAAGGCATCAATAAAATTGATCTGCCATACCAGGTACATCTGCATGCTGTCGCCACCACTGGCGCCATCATCGGCACTCACATTCAACACTCCGCCGACAATGACGTCTCCATTAAAACAGGCCAGCCATATATTTCCAACGCGAGGTACTAATGCCATCAAGCTTCTTCATCTTAATCCCCACAACAGGCCCAGTGGCCCAACGCCCCTTGCGGTTTCCATTCATGGCATAGGGAAGAAAGAGGTTCACATCGACTTCATAGTCTTTGTCGACACTCACCATAGCGTTTTCGGCGCTATTAGTCAGCACTGCATCTCCAAAAAATATGTTCACCCCACTCTCCTCCTTTATCCAGAGCGCCATCTATCTGATAATAAAAACTGACGCCGATGCGACCACTACCATAGCGATCAAAATCATCAACATCGCTACTTTCATAACGCAGATAGACATTAGAGACAAACGCATCACCCCACCCCTTATCGAGCGGGTAATGCTGACTCAACAGAGAGATATAAAGTCTCTGCGTCGCATCCTTAACTTCATTAACCCGTTGCGCCCGTAACTGAGACGCCCTAGTCGGGCCGTCAGGACGATAAAATCCCTCAGTCGAAACCTTGAGATAGACTTCATCCATCCGAACCATCAAGGTATACAGCAGCCGTAAAAATTCATCACGCTTACCCGGTGAAAAGTACTGATATCTGGCCCCGCACCCGGCAAGTCGTTGCCGCTAGGCAACAACATCGGTATCTGAAATCTCAACATTGGCCAAAATCTCATAGGTCTTCACATCCAGAGCTGCAATCCCCTCATCACACAATTTAATCTCCTGTGCGATCGCCGCACTGGACAAAAACAGCATTAATAACAGACTCAAACAGCCAACATATCGTTTTTTATTCATGCCCCGTTTCTCAAGTTTCCAATTGCCACGATCGTTGGCAAGCGCCGACATGGCGCCTGCTAGTTTGACCGCCACATCCCTAGGCATTTATTACGCCAGCAAAAATATCGACGCAAAAAAAAGCCATCGCAATGGATGGCTTTTTCACGCAACGACAAAAAACCGGGCGTTAGATCACCTTCGAATAACGCTGTTCACTCTGCTGACGCAGATAACGATCAAACACCATACAGAGATTACGGATCAGCAGACGTCCTGCCGGCAGTACACAAATCCTGTCGCCTTCAATGGTCAGTAATCCATCGCGCTCGATCTGACGAATCTCTTCCATCTCCGGTACAAAATAGTCTGCAAAATCGATATTGAACTGCTTCGCGATCATCGCCATATTAAGCTCAAACTGGCAAATCAGCTTGGTGATGAGCTCACGACGCAGGATGTCGTCATCGTTCAATTCAACGCCACGATAGAGCGGCAGCTTGCCCGCATCAATCAGCGCCGCATATTCCTCGATGGTCTTAACGTTCTGGCTATAGGTGTTACCCACCATGCCAATCGAGGTCACCCCCATCGCGACGAGGTCACACTCGGCATGGGTCGAGTAGCCCTGGAAATTACGATAGAGGCTGCCTTCACGCTGCGCTATCGCCAGTTCATCATCAGGCCTGGCGAAATGATCCATGCCGATGTAGACATAACCCGCCTGCTTGAGGCGCTCATTGGTCATCTGCAGGATCTCCAGCTTCTCGCTCGCCGATGGCAGATCAGCTTCGATGATACGTCGCTGCGGTTTAAACATCTCCGGCAGATGCGCATAGTTGAAGACCGAGAGGCGATCCGGTCCCGCTGCAATCACCTTATCAACCGTCTTCGAAAACCCATCCAGCGACTGGAATGGCAGACCGTAGATCAGATCGACACTGACAGACTTAAAGCCTTCCGCCTTCGCCTGATCGAGCACCGCAAAGGTCTGCGCTTCAGTCTGGATACGGTTGACTGCCTTCTGTACTCGCGGGTCAAAATCCTGCACCCCGAGACTCATACGGTTAAAACCGAGTTCACGCAGCAATTTGATGGTATCGCTTTTAACTTCACGTGGATCGATCTCGATTGAATACTCGCCACTATCGTCATCGTGAAGATTGAACTGTTCACGAGTCTTCGCCATCAACGCCGTCATCTGCGCATGACTGATGAAGGTGGGTGTGCCGCCACCCCAGTGAAGTTGATCCACTTTGCGCGAGCGCTCAAACAGCGCCCCCTGCATCTCGATCTCTTTAAACAGCGACGCAAGATAAGGCTCGGCGTGCTTACGATTCTTGGTAGCAATCTTGTTGCACGCACAGTAAAAACAGAGCGTGTCGCAAAATGGAATATGGAAATAGAGGGATAGTGGACCGCCCTGCTGGTTAGTCTTTGCCGCCACCGCGCGATAGTCCGCCTCAGCAAATCCTTCGTGAAACTGCACCGCCGTAGGATACGAGGTGTAACGCGGACCGCTTTTGTCATAACGACGAATTAATTCAATATCAAACACCAGGGACTGATCCATAACTCACTCCTAACTACCCACCTGAGAAATAGAACGAACGTGCTGCGGGCAAGCGGTGATTATAAGGCAATCACGCCTTCATCGCGAATTGAAATGCCAATTCCCGACTGTAACCCTATGATATTAAAATGACTTAAGGAACCTGAAAAGGACATAACGCTACAGGCTCATTCATAATGCTGGGCGTGGGCCTCGCCTATACGCGCCGAAACCTGTTCCCAGTCATTAACGAACACCCCGAGGGTTTCGGAAAGACCTTCATTCATTAACCAGTCATAATTTTTATTCTGGTAAGCTGTGATGACCTCGTTGTAACGCTCTTTGAGTATCGTGTTTTTTGAGTCAAGATTGGTGATGACTCCAAGGCCGGTGGGTGCCGTCGGGATGGTGAAACAGGTGAGATCTGGGCGGAACCTGCGAAGCGCAGCCATTACTTTCCATGCATCGCCGGAATTGAAGTTGCTGTGACTGTCAGGATCTGAGGAGATGTTATCCAGTGGCCGCACATCATGCAGCACCACCACCGTTCCAGGGTGAGAAAATCGCTCAACATTCATAAAATCACGTAGCACCTGATCAAAAACATGCAGTCCATCGATAAATGCCAGATCAACCTTAGCCTGCCCCATGACCTCAGCCAGATTATGCTGCTCAAAGAACACGTCACTTTCCAGGTTAAACATCTGCGTAGTATTCGATAGTGGAAACTGAAGCATCGGATCAGGGTCCACTCCAACCGCGACGGTGGGAGGCTGGGCTAACGTGAGCGTCTGGCCTGTTTGAACGCCTATCTCCAGATAGGTCGCTGGTTGAAGCCATTGATGGAAGCGCGCGAGCCATTCATGATAGCTATCGCCCGGCATCACCGCCTTGGCGAGTGAGATATAGGTGGCATCATGACTGGCCACTTGTTTCTGGCTGAGCGCCTTGCGTAAAACCCTTTCAGCCTCTGAATATCGCTCATACTGAATTAAGGCTTTTCCCAATACTAACAGGGAGTAGTAATGATCAGGGTCCTGAGTCAGCGCCTGTTTAAGCACGCCCTCCGCCTCTCTAAGCTTCCCAGTGGCCAGATAAGCTTCTCCCAGAGTAGCCAATAACAGGAGATTATCGGGATTGACTCCCAAAGCTTTGCGCAGCTGGTGAATAGCCTCATTTGACTGCATCTGGCTCTTCTTGAGCAGGGCATAAGCGAGCATATGACTTGCGTCTGGCTGCCCCGGTATTTTTTCAAGCACCATTCTACAGGCTTTGTCAGCTTCGTCAGGTTGGCTGGCGGATAAATGGTGAGCGGCGCTCTCAAGCATCTGATTGAGATCATTCATTGAGGTATAAAACTCCGCGCAAGTTGATTAATTAAGACTGACACTCTTAAAGAGCCTCTCATTAAGTCCGGAGGAAAAATGTTAGCAATGAGCCCCCCGTAACATAGCCTTTTTTTGGCCTATGTGAAAGTCATGATCTACACACTATAACGTCGGAACTGATTCCAAACTTTAATACCGGACCGCCCGTCAGGCTAGCGGCCCAACGTCTGCGCTAGCGCTGATTTTCATCAATAGTCACACAAGTACTAAATGCAGCTCACGGCATTAAAGCCCCCGTCTCATGCGCTGCCCCGCCTTCTCGTCAACAAACCAGAGCAGTATCGCCCCGGCAAAAAAGAGGATCAGCAGGGACAATACGGCGAGGCGATGACTATCGGTGGCGACCGCCACCCACCCCATCATCAACGGTCCGGCGACCGCGGCAAACTTGCCCAGCATGTTATAAAAACCAAAAAATTCTGCCGATTTATGCGGCGGAATCAGGCGCGCATAGAGCGAACGACTCAGTGACTGAATGCCACCCTGCACCAGACCGATCATGATTGCGAGGCCATAAAACTCAATCTCCTGTTCGATCAGTGACGCCCACACTGTGATTCCCACATAGACCGCAATCGCAATAAAGATCCCCGTCTTGGCGCCATAGCGTGCGCCGAGTCGCCCAAACAGGATCGCTGCCGGAAAGCCAACAAACTGGGTAATTAGCAGTGCGACAATCAGGCTATTGGAATCAAAACCGATCGACAGCCCATAATCGATCGCCATACGTACGATGGTATCGACGCCATCGATATAGAGCCAATAAGCAAACAGAAACAACATCACCACACGTAGCTGTCGAATCTCATGCAGGGTGTGGCGCAGTTGTTGCCAACCGCCAGATACACACTGCCATATCGAAATGTTATCTGTTTTTTCAGGCTCTTTAACGAACAGCCACAACGGAATGGAGAATATTCCCCACCACAACGCGACACAGAGAAACGAGACGCGCACCGCCTCACTTTTATCGACCAGCCCAAAGGTGGCCGGCCATAGCGTCATCACAACCATCAACGCAAAGATCACCCCACCGCCAAGATAACCGAGGCCATAACCGAGTGCCGAGACTACATCCAGCCTTGTCTCTGGCGCGACCTGCACAATCAGCGAATCGTAAAAGAGATTACCGCCCATAAAGCCGACCGTCGCCAGAATATAGATCACCACCGCCAGCGCCCAGTCACCCTGTCCGATAAAAAAGAGAGCACCGCACATTACGATGCCCATCAATGCAAAAAAGAGCAGGAATTTTTTGCGCGCACTGCCACGGTCTGCAATCGCGCCCAGCAACGGCGCGAAGATCATAATCACCAGACTCGCCACCGCGTTGGCAACCCCGAGCTGATAGGTACTCTCGGTCGTACTGAGATCACCGCCCCAATACTGCTTGAAAAAGATTGGAAAGAAACCGGCAATCACCACCGTCGCATAGGCGGAATTGGCCCAGTCATACAGCGCCCACGATACAATCTGGCGCGACTCACCATCCTGCTTAAAGGAACGAATAAATTGTGCAATCACGCCGCTAAAAAGGCCTCATGATATTGCACCAGCTCCGCAGCGGTAAGCAGGAAAACACCGTGGCCGCCATATTCAAATTCCAGCCACATAAATGGCACGGTGGGAAAGCGTTCCGCCAGCGCCGCTTCGCTGTTACCGACCTCGACTATCAGAATGCCATCGTCAGTAAGATAACGCGGCGCATCCTGCAAGATGCGGATCGCAAAGTCGAGCCCATCCTCACCCGCGACGAGGCCAATCTGCGGTTCATGACGAAACTCATCCGGCATCGATGCAATATCCTCGGCATCCACATAGGGCGGATTGCTGACGATGATATCGTACTTCCGCCCCTCGAGTGCGCTAAAGAGATCGGACTCGACCGCATTGACACGCCCTTCCAGTCTATGTAGTGCGATGTTTTTAGCGCTCACTGCCAGCGCATCGGGGGAGATATCGGCCGCATCGACCACTGCATCGGGAAAGGCATAGCTACAGGCGATCGCGATACAGCCGCTGCCGCTACCAATATCAAGCACGCGGTTAACAGGATGCTCTGATGGCCACCACGGTGCAAAGCCATTGACTATCAACTCACCAATCGGTGAACGCGGCACCAGCACGCGTTCATCGACATAAAACTTCAAGCCACAAAACCACGCCTCATTGATCAGATAGGCCGCCGGCTTGCGCGTCTGCACACGCCGTTCAAACAGTGCCCGGATCGCCCCCCGTTGTTCAGGAGAAAGTGGCTGCGGCACATCATTCAACGCCTTATCTGCCGGCAACCCAAGCGCATAAAGCACCAGCCACGCGGCCTCGTCCAATGCGTTATTAGTCCCGTGGCCAAAATAGATGTCGTGCTGCGCGAAGTAGCCCACACCCCACTGCACCCACGCCTCTGCACTATCGAGCGTTTCCATTATTTCATCTGCTATTTGCATCTATCCCAAACCCATCAAGCCAGTACTGCACAAAGAAAACAGCCACCGTCCTGGCGGCGGTGGCTGTTTTCACACGCAATATACAATATAAAATTACTCGGTACGCTCAGTCACTTCAATCAGATGGTAACCAAACTGGGTCTTAACCGGACCGTGCACCACGCCCACAGCATCGCTAAAGACCACGTCATTGAATTCTTTAACCATCTGCCCAGGGCCAAACGATCCAAGGTCACCGCCACTACCGCCCGATGGGCACTTGGAATGCTCTTTGGCGATATCCGCAAAATTTGCGCCCGCCTCGATCTGCGCCTTGAGTGACTCACACTCCGCTTCACTCTCCACCAGAATATGTCTTGCACTTGCTGTTGTCATAGAACCCCCCATTTTGGATAACAATTTTCTAAACAGATTTAACATAAAAAAACCTTTTCACCAACGATTCAACCTTCTTCACTCAACCATGCTATTCAACCATAGCTTATTCAACCATCCCGGCGCGCCTCTCCCTGTGACTCGATACGCCGATGCAATCGCGCCAGTGACTCCTGCGTCTGACGCAACTCACGCAACAGTTCATCGCGCGATACCGGTAGCTGCAACTGTTCCAGCCTCTCGATCTTCGCTTCTTCCAGATTATTGAGTACTACCGCAATAAACAGGTTAATAATGACGAATGTCCCCATGATGACAAAACTGACAAAATAGATCCATGCTAAAGAGTGCATTTCCATTGCGGTGTACATCACATCGGTCCAGTCCTCCAGCGTCACAATCCGAAACAGTGTCAGCAGCGAAATCCCCAGTGTGCGCCAGTGCTCCGGGTCATGGGCATGAAACAGGTGATAACCCGCCACGGCATAGATATAGAAAATAATACTCATCAAAAGTAGGACATTCCCCATGCTCGGAATCGAGCGGATCAGTGTCGAAACGATCAGGCGCAGTTCAGGAATCGCCGAGATCAGGCGAAGTACCCGTAACAACCGCAGCAGACGCGCCACCATCGCCAGGTCGCCGGTAAACGGAATCAACGACAGCACCACCACCGAGAAATCAAACAGATTCCAGCCATCGCCAAAATAGCGCTTCCACTGTGGTGCGACGGCAGTAATCTTGATGAGCGCCTCGAGGATAAAGATTGCCAGCACCAGATGGTTGCCCATCAGCAGCCAGTCGCCATACTGTTCAAAAATGTCGGCCGAGGTCTCCAACCCCAGGATCACGCCGTTAACAAGTATCACCGCCACCACAAAGCGCTCAAAGGCCTTGTGTTCGGAAATCTGCTGGCATAATTGTCTTATCACTTCGCTTTACCTTCTCTCAATTCGATAAAATCCATACATTACCGTGATGCCGCTGTCGACAACGGCACTGAGCAGCTATTATAAACGTTTTTTACAGGCCAGAACTCATCATAAGGACAGAGTGCACTGATGACACCGCATTTCGCAGAGCTGATGACGCTCGCCGCCGCATGGCTCACATACGGCATACTGCATTCACTGCTTGCCTCCCTCGGCTGCAAGGCGTGGTTTCAGGCACGCTGGCCGCAACTGATGCACGGCTATCGCATCGCATTCAATGTTATCGCCGTCGTGCTGCTGATTCCGATCCTCGTGCTCGAGCAAAGCTTTGACGCAGTGCCGCTGTGGTCGTGGGCAGGCACCGCTAAGGTAATCGCACTCTCACTAATCGCCGTTGCCATTTTAGGATTTATCTGGTCGACTCGTTATTACGACATGAGCCACTTCATCGGCACACGACAATGGCGTGATAAAAAAATCGCCACCGATGATGATGCGTTTACCATTTCGCCACTGCATCGTTTCGTCAGACATCCGTGGTATTCACTGGCGCTGGTCATCCTGTGGATGCGGGATATTGAGAGCACTACGCTGGTGACGAATCTGATGGTCAGCGGTTATTTCATCATCGGCGCGCGACTGGAAGAGAATAAACTGATTGAACAGTTTGGAGAGCGGTATCGAGAATATCAGCGACGAGTGCCTGCGCTTGTGCCACGACCGTGGCGTTATCTGACAACGACGGAAGCAACACAGCTGGCCACACAAATCACTGCTACGCTTGAGAGCACAACCTGTGATCGTGTCGTGCAGCATGAAAAAGATCATCTGAAATAAGGTTGCGACTCATCCTTCACTTCGCTTCAATGATCTTGCGTTAAATATCTACAACCAGGCGAACCTTTCCCAAAGAGATTTACGTTCAATCCTCATTCGCTGAAATAGCCAGTCTGCCACCCAATCGCCTCCCGGCAAATGGTAGCCAGCAGAGTTTTTGGCTTGGATACTAGTAGAATTGCATTTTTTCGGCCTGGAGATTCCGCCGAGCTACTACCGGACACTTCACTGGTACCGGCAAGCCACGGAATAGCACGCCCAGTTTATGCTCCACCACATGCTTAGCAGAGGCCTCGGCACTCCTTCCAATGAAGCTCAGGCGCGACAGTGGCTTGAACAGGCCGCCACCAGCGGTCATCTGCGGGCGGAGGCACTGATCGACAATCCTGTGAAAGCGAAATAGGAGATTGCCGGCATTAACCCATCTGCGACTGCAGATAATTTTGCAGGCCGACTTTATCGATCAGTCCCAACTGTTTCTCCAGCCAGTAGGTGTGATCTTCTTCTGTGTCGGTCAACATCGCTTCGAGAATTTCACGGGTCTGGTAGTCTTGCGCCTGCTCACATGCCGCAATGGCGTTACGCAGGTCGGCGATAACCTGACGTTCCAGCGCCAGGTCGTTTGCCAGCATCTCCGGCACGTCTTTGCCGATGTTAAGTCCACTACGCTGGGCCAGGTTTGGGGTACCCTCCAAAAACAGAATACGTTTGATCAGGTGGTCGGCGTGCTGTTTCTCATCGTCCATCTCATGGTCGATGCGTTCATAGAGTTTGGACAAACCCCAGTCATCATACATGCGTGAGTGAATGAAGTACTGATCCATCGCGGTCAGTTCGCCTGCGAGGAGCTTGTTGAGGGTGCCAATAATCTCACTGTTACCTTTCATAGTCGGTGCTCCTTACATCATTGCTTGCAGATAGTTTTTGCTGCCAACCTTGTCGATCAACGATAACTGGGTTTCCAGCCAGTCCATATGATCTTCCGTATGCTCAAGGATATCTTCCAGCAGTTCACGACTGACATAGTCGGTGGCAGACTCGCAGTGGCCGATCCCTTCCACCAGTTGCGTGCGCATGGCAGTCACAAGTGTCACATCACCTCGTAACATTTCATCGGTATTTTCTCCGATCAACAACTTGCCCAGATCCTGGAGATTGGGCAATCCCTCCAGGAAGAGTACTCGCTCGATCAGATCATCAGCCTGCTTCATCGCTTTGATGGAGGCCTTGTAGGTGTGGTCATTGAGCGCATTTAGCCCCCAGTTTTTGTACATACGGGCATGGAGAAAGAATTGGTTGGTCGCAGTGAGTTCGTTCTTCAACACGCGGTTGAGAAGCTTTACTGTCGGTAGATCACTTTTCATCGTCGACTCCTTCCAGTTGCATATTGCTAAGAGGCAGGCTGGCTATCCGAATGGAGTGGCTGGCTGAACCAGATTGAGCTGGTTTTGTTTCTACAGAATCCAACAGAATGGTGAGCTGAAAAGCGACGCCTGTCAAGGCTAAACAATTGAGTTACAAATGAATATTATTCTCAATTGCATTTAGCGCGGAAATGGGAGTTTTGTACTGAGGAAGCCAATACATAACGCATTGAAAATTGAGATGAAGCGACTGTAACTGTGCTGTGCTACGGCCTGGTAAAAAATTCAGCTAGTCACTCGCGAGTATCGCATGGCCAAATAAAGGGAACAGATCTGTTGAACCACAGGAAGGTGCCTGTTTGGGGAGTGGTGGTCGCTCACTACGATTATGATCCGCGTGTTCTTTTAACATTGCCTTAGCGCAATGGCCACATTGACCACATTCTTTGGCGATACCAAGCTCGTTGCGTAGGTCGCGTAACGAGCTTGCCCCTTCATTAATGGCGGCTTTGATCTCTCTGTCAGTAACCTGTTCACAAATACATATATACATAATCTAAATAATAGTGCGCTGTTTGTGGCTGTCTGTTTAGTTGGTAGTAAAACACGAATGAGAATGATTATCAACACCAATCGAAACAAAAGTCGCTCAGAATCGGCGAGCGACTTTTACTAGACGTAACAATTACTTACCCAAACAAATGAGGCTATTCACCATTAATAATGACCGAGAAGATTAACATCACTACTCATTCGCAATGACCTGTCGGGACCGCAATTGACCGCGATCCCGCCTGATGCACACCACCCACTCAAGAGTGCTTTGTTTTACAGGTATTAATCCCGAGCAGTGCATATGGCGGACACCAGCCCATCAATGCTGTACCGATCAACACCAGACCGATGGCACCCCACCAGCTCTGGAAGTAGACCCCGGCACCAATCACTGCTAGCCCCACAACAAACCGAATTCCCCTCTCCACCTGACCAACATTCTTATTCATGATAATGCTCCTCTTCAATAGTTCAAATTAGATCCATTATCAATATAGGTCTCTCCAGTGCGCCTGTATGTGACTAAAACACCTTTCTCGTAAACAGGGTGTTTCGAGATGATTTACTGTCGGTAAGTCTGTAGACCAGGAAGGTCAGTAATGGTGAGCTTCCCTCGCGCACCTGCCACCAGGCCTTTTTCTTCAAACCCCTTGAGAATACGACTAACCACCTCACGCGTAGTGCCCAGGTCTGAGGCAATTTCATGATGAGTAATGCTGACTGTTGCTCCTTGTGAAGCGATCGCAATCAGATAGGCGGCAATGCGCTCGTCCATACGATGGAAGGCAACATGCTCCAACACAGCTATCACATCCGTCAGCCGTTTCGAGATCAATCCAAAAATAAAGGCACTCCAGGGTTTAGATTCGCTCATCCACTCAGAGGCCTGCCTTGATGGAATAATCAGCGCCTCTACCTCTGTTTCTGTCGCAGCGATGGCTGGAAAAGGGGTATTGCTCATGATGCATGAAGCGGTAAGCACACAGCTATCGCCACTGTTAATGCGGTAAAGCGTAATTTCACGCCCCGAATCGGCAAGTTTGTACACACGCACTTTACCGCTAACGACCAACGCCAGTTGACCACATTCACTGCCCTCCGATGCAATAGTGTGACCTTCAGGAATATGTATTAGGGTAGCACTGCGAAAGAAATCGTTCCGAAACTCAGGAGTGGCGTTTGCCAGTAACGGAAAACCCTGGATCAGGCGTTGCTGTTGTTGCAGATTTTCTATCACTGTCCTGTAACCACCTGAGATTTTTGCACTTGAATATAGAAAAGTCGAACAAGCGACCAGTTTAGCTGTAAAATTAATTTTTTACTTCGGTTAGTGACACGAATGAAGGGCAATGAACACTTAATGCTATCCAAATCATACTATTAATTATACGGAGAATAATGCCATGTTAAAATCAATGACGAAATTTCACCTGGTGTTATGGCTGATGGTTAGCTCCATTTCTACGCTGTTTGCCGCAGACCTGCCCACTGGATTAGGGGATATTAAAGGACTGAAACACCCCTCTGCGAATTTATATTCTGCGGGACAACCTCAAGCCGAATCCTTTACTGCACTCGCACAAGCGGGCATACGCCACGTTATCAACCTTCGCCCGCCCGCGGAGACACCTGACTTCAACGAAGCGGCCATCGCAACCCAGCAAAATATGGCATACTACAACATTCCAATTAGCGGCACAGAGGATTTAACTCGCGATAACGTCAATCTATTAGATCGTGTATTGAGCAATATTGGCGATGAAAAAACGCTGCTACATTGCTCCAGCAGTAACCGAGTCGGTGCATTGATGGCGTTACGCGCCGCGTGGAAAAATGGCGTATCAATCGAGCAGGCGATTTTAGAAGGTGAGCGCCACGGCCTGACAAAACTTCAGCCAGCGGTCATACGTATACTTTCAGAGCAATAGAAAGATATCTCTATAGTCGTCCTGAATGTCCACTGACTCAATCACTGGTGCCGACTGAACAAAATAAACTTCTCATGACACAGTGGCTCGACGTACTCCATACGGCTAAACGATGAACGGTTCTGAGAAAACACTGAAAACGCACCAGGATAGGCAATCAAATCTTCTCTCGGGCAGCGGCACCTCAATATGAAAATCAACATTCCAGCACTAGTAAAACTGACCTCTGAAAAAATAGTGGTTTCCCTTCTTTGTCTGTTTGCGAGCACAGCAATTACACAGGCGGAATCATATTTTTCTGAACCGGCCTATATCACGCTACGCGAATCCGACCAGATCGCCATATTTCCAGGCAAAGTCATATGGGATGGCGGGCCAAAAATGCTTTATACCTCAATCACTTCGAATGACAAGATTGTGGTTGGCAGCAGCCCCAGAGTTCTTACCCCAAAAATCGTTTTGGCACTCGCGGAACAGAACCTCATAGCTTTGAGTGGAAGTGCGCTATCCAACCCATAAGTTCATCTGCAGGCATAGGCCGAGCAATGTAATAACCTTGAATCAGGTCGCATCCCATCTCTGCGAGTAGATCCCAGGCCTCTCGCGTATCAACACCTTCCGCCGTGACCTTGCGCCCCATATTATGGGCCAGATCGATGGTAGAGCGCACGATAACCAGGTCATCATTATCATTGACCATGTCCATCACAAATGACTTGTCGATTTTGATTTCATCGACGGGAAGCTGCTTAAGATAAGAGAGTGATGAATAGCCTGTGCCAAAATCATCAATCGCCAGACGCACGCCCATATTATCAAGTTGGCCGAGAATTTCTACTGCATGGCGAGGATCTGCCATAACCGCACTTTCTGTCAACTCCAATATCAAACGATCAGGTGGTAATTGGCGGTTCTCCAGTGCATCAGCAATTTGCTGCGGAAGGGAGGTATCCCGTAAATTGTGCATTGACAAATTGACAGCCACGGCGACATCCAGGCCAGCTTGATCAAATAGATCGCATTGGTTAATCGCTTCACCAACAACCCACTCGGTAAGCGGATGAATCAAACCATTATGCTCAGCCAGACCGATAAATGTATCTGGCAGTAACAGGCCACGCTTTTTATGTTGCCAACGAATCAATACTTCCAGTTCACTGACTCTTGACAGGGTGAGATCAAATTTGGGTTGGTAATATAAAACAAGCTCGTCCAGCTCAATCGCGTTGCGTAATTCACCCATCAACTCAAGCCGACCCAGACTATGTTCATCCTGCTCTGGATCGTAGATGCTATAGCCTACACCCTTGCGCTTAGCGACATACATCGCAACATCAGCGCGACGCAACAACGTTTGACTATCAGTGCCATGCTCGGGATAGAGCGCAACGCCGATACTCACACCTACATGAAAATGTTGCTCTTCAAGCACAAAACTCTCTTCCATTTCATTGACGAGTTTTTGTGCGGTTTGACATGCATGCTCAAACGTAACATCTGTTGGTAGCAACAATGCAAATTCATCCCCACCCGCACGCGAAATGGTATCTGATGCCCTTAATGAGTAAAGCATTCTTTCAGCAACCTGTTGTAACAGCAAATCGCCAACATGATGCCCCAAAGTATCATTGATCTCTTTAAAGTTATTAAGGTCCAGCATCAACAATGCGAGTGTCGTGTTGCGGCGCTGAGCAAGCTGTATCGCCTGCTCCAGGCGATCCTGCAATAGTACGCGATTGGGAAGATCTGTAAGCGAATCATGCATCGCCTGATATTCCAGCTGCTCATTGGCATCGGCCAGTTCCTCAGTGCGTTTCAGCACACGCATCTCCAGATCCTGGTGTAATGCCTTAATTTCGGTATCAGCCTGTTTGCGTGCTGTAATGTCCCGAACTACAATAATATGATGGCCAAATTGCTCAAGAGAAAGCCTGCGGCTGGTTATTTCCAGTGGAAACACACAGTGATCAGCGCGCTTTCCCCATAATTCCTGTGGGCTATGGCCTGTGTTCAAGGTTAGCCAATCACCATGAATTAGCGGTACGTTATTGTTTTGTGACCGCTCAACCTCATTTACATGCTCAGCAAAAAGAAGAGTAATATTTTTTCCTATCAATGTTGCACGATCATAACCAAATAGCCGCTCTACAGCCGGGTTCAAAGATTCGATGTTACCCGCCTCATTAACCGTGATAATACCGTCCATAACGTTATCCATCACATCTCGTATATACATCTCGCGTGATGCAATGGCTTCCGTTGTCTTGACCAGCTTCTGACGCATCAGTTCAAGATCATGCGCAAGACTCGCCACTTCAGACACACTGGTTTTAACATTCAGCTGCCTGGTTGAGGCGCCTGAGGAAACTTCACGTGCAGCATCCCGTAATTGGCGTATTGGCCGCGTCACTTGACGCCCCATTAACGTACCAAATATCATAGATAACATGACATAACCAATTGCGAGGTATAGACCGTTTAAATAGGTCGCCTGGATTTGCTCATGTATGGTGGTTTCATCATAGCCCAATTGCAACTGCATCAATTCGCCATCAGCTTCCACAGGAATGGTTATGTAATAGATCCTGTCGTCATGCTGCCCAAAAAAGAAGTCTTCCTGAAAAGGACTAGCAGGATCTATATTGTCTGCAGTAATGGGCACTAGCGTAGCAAAGACAACCCGTCCTTCGAACAATGTGTCATCAATAATCGCATGGATCCTATCTAAAGAAGACTCTTTGGCCAGCAGTGCCGAGAATGATCTTGTATCAGAGCGTACTCGATCAATGAATCGTTGTTCATAACCTTCTTTGACGATAGTCGCGATACCGTAAAATAGTGATGGAATTAGTATTGCATGGATGATCAACCCACCAATAATCAGTCGTTTGCTGATCGAGCCGACAAATAGATTTAATTGATTGAACCGTGCCATAGTTCTCCAATGACTGTGATCCCCGGCAGGGTGTGAACAGATTGTTCCCACATGAAAGAAACCCATCCAGGGTTAGTGGTTAAACCATATTCCAATGAGGAGAGATTTGATACATATGGCATGCGTTGCCCACCCTTATGTAATACCCGTGAGATCAGGCGTCGCTCATATGTGCGTGCTGACATAAAAACAATTTTCTGTAAAAAAATCTCATATAACAGGGGGTCGCTGTCATTGATTACAGCCACAATTCGAACCCCGTCTTTTATAATATCACCACCAAGAAAAAGTTGACGTATCTCTGTGTGGTCAAGTCTCACGTCACTCATGTGAGCACCCGCCACTAACACCACTTTTTTTTCTGCTGCAACAACAGTTGCTACGCCATTGCATAGCACTAATATAGCGAATATCAATGAAGTAAAGCGCACCCTCATGGAAACACAGCACTCCATTGCAGCGTTACCTGGTTATAGTGCGACGCGGCAAGCTCTGCCTTGCTTAACTCCAGCTTAAGGGAGTGATTGTGTAAAAAATCATAGCGAACACCGACGAGTGCTCGATCACGTATAAAAGCATGCACATGGTGCAGGAATGGATCATCTTCATCTCCCATACTCTTTTCTAGCCGTCCATAAGGCGTCCAGCTAGCACCCAATGGCATTTCAAGCTGGAGGTAGCTATTGATAAAGCTGTTGTCGGTGCGTTTACCAGATTTTCTAACATCATTTTTGATGGAGTATAATGCCCCCGTCATACGCATAGATTGAAAATCCCAGTCAGTATATAAACCGACTATCTGTTGCTTCAGCTCCTCAAATTTTGAGACCTCGCCAGGAATCGCTGCGCCACCAACAAACAGACCAACCTGATTATCTACGGTACTGACAGGGCTCCAGGAGAGTCGTAGCGAGCCAGCCAATTTTGTTGAATTATCTTCTGAACGAAAAGTGTCCACCGCTTCTAAGTGGTGTTCTTTAAAATAGGGACCAGCACCTAGACCAAATGCATAGTGCCAACTTGAGCGCGCTGTGTTAACTCTCTTCTCAACAAACAGACCGGTGAGGTGTATCGGCAGAATACCCCCATCATGCTCGAAATCAATAATGGCTGGACGAGAGATAGAAGTCTGCAAATAACCGCCATGATGATAAGCGGTATTCCAGAATCCTATTGGGTTATGAAATCGTCCCAGCCACACTTCGAGGTCATCGCCTGGTAACCAGCCAAACTGAAAGCGTTCCAGGTGATTGCCATGAGTTCCGTTAGCTTCTGTGAATAACTCCGCCAATACACGAAAATCCTCATAATCAGCGGTAATAAAAAGATCTACTGCTGGAATAAAATCTTCTCTATCAACGCCATGGACAGGAGGTACCTGTGAGCGATGTGTCCCGGTGACCGAAGGAAAAGCAAGAAACTCTGTAGTGAGGCCGCCATATGAAAATGGAATCGCCACCAAGTTACTGGCTAACAATGCAGCAACTAACCAGTACCGCACCATTCTCATAGAAAGGAAACTATTACTGGATATGTCTCTTTCCATACAGTCAATAAGCCTTATTAGTTATACTTTTTAGCGTTAAGGCCATTTGTACCAGAAATGAGAAATCCTGGCTAAAAAGACCACCTGTATTGATATCGATCCAATACCCATCAATATAAGCGGCACCATAGATATAATTATTAGAGAACCTCTGATTAATGCGTGAGCCCAAACCATGAGCCAAATAAAAAACCATAATATTCAATTAATTAGGATGAGTTACCCTCTAAAATCGTGTGTACATTAAACTTTCCCCGCCAAACTCATCCCCATTCAGGGGATACAATGCACAAAGTCTCAGTATGACACTCGATACCAGCCAGTCTACACACATCACAACGCATCTTAATCAAGATAATGCTTCAGTATCGCACTATAGTGAAAAAGAGCTGGCAGCCACAATAATCGACAAGCTCACCGATCTTGCCGCACCACCACCTGCTGTAACATCGCTTCCATACGCGCCATGCGCCGCTCCATCGATTCAGTGTTTGCCTTAATACGATCAATATCCCCGGCAGTCCCCTGCCCTTCTTCTCGATTATGTATTTCATGTTCTTCCTGCATCACATCCAGCACCACACCGATCATCATATTGAGAAAGACAAACGCCGTCAAAAAGATAAACGAAAGGTAAAAAGCCCAACTAAACGGAAAGACTTCCATCGTCTCGTACATCACATCTGTCCAGTCCTCAAAGGTCGCCACACGGAACAGCGTCAACATCGCAATGCTGATATCGCCCCACAGCACCGGATTGATCTTCTCAAACAGGAAACTACCGATCGCGCCGTAGATATAGAAGATGATGAACATCAACAACACCACGTATCCGATACGAGGGATCGCCTTGACCAGCGCATCCATCAAGATTCTCATCTCCGGCACCAGCGAGACCAGTCGTAACATGCGGAAAATGCGCAACAGACGTGCCAGCAGCACCAACTCACTTTCATCAATCGGAATCAGGCTGGCGGTGACAATGATGAAATCGAAAATATTCCAACCCTTTTTGAAGAAATTTCGCAGCCGTTGCTCGGCCGCCATGCGGATCAGCAGCTCGATCAGAAAAAAGACCGTCACCGCGATATCAAACCCCTTCAACACGTTCATCCAGTGAGGTGCGATATCATAGGTCGTCGCCCCAATCATCATTGCCGACAGGACAATAATAGTGACCACTGCCATCTCGAAAAGCTTATTACTGCGTATCGCAACAAAATGCTCTCTCCAGCCCGAAACATCTGAACTCATTGTTATGACTCCATTACGCTATACAAAAAGATTATCTGCACCAAAACATCGGGCATTTAGAGTACCGCAATATCTACTGCTATTTTAGCCGAGCATGTAACGACGCTGGAATGGATTCAATCAGATAAAACAGAAATCATCGCATGCTTCAGTACTGATAATGCACAGAAGTGGAAGATTAAGGATAAAACTGGATAATGGCTCCCCGGGGCGGACTCGAACCACCGACCAATTGATTAACAGTCAACTGCTCTACCAACTGAGCTACCGGGGATCAGTAATTGGCTGAGGCGCTATAGTACTCATGCGCTCCGCTCTGGTCAATAGGATCTCGAAATAATCTCAGCTTATCAATATAATAGCCAGCTAACCCGCTGATTTGGTGCGCGCCCCTGATGAACGACAAGCAAAAAGACCCAAACGATCTGGATCTGTTCCGCCAAAGCGTCGCGGATGCGCGCCCGCTCGAGCAGAAAAATATCGATCCACATCAGCCGCAACCTGCAGCACGCCCTCAACAGCGGCAACAGAGTGAAATACAACCCCCTGAAGACATACTCTCAGATGAATATCAGATTGAAGAAGTGGAGACTGGCGATGAGTTACTATTCAGCCGTTCCGGGCTGCAATACAGCGTCATCAAAAAGCTGCGCCGCGGTCAATTCAATATCAGCGCCGAACTTGACCTACACGGCATGGTCGTCGCTGAAGCGCGCAAGGCTTTACTCGGATTCATTCACGAAAGCCGGCGACACAACGCACACTGCGTGCGAATCATTCATGGCAAAGGGCACGGTTCATCAAGCAAACGACCCGTACTGAAAAACAGACTCAACAACTGGCTCAGGCAGATCGACGACGTGCTCGCTTTTTGCTCGGCCCGCCCCAAAGATGGTGGCAGCGGGGCAGTCTATATTTTACTGAAACGAGACCGCCACCGTTAAGCAGCGACGATTTTTCGATGATGCTCTACTCTTTGGCGCGCTACTTTTTGGCACCTAGCGCAATTGCACGCTGTCGCCCTTTATCGCGCAATTGCGCAGCACGCTCACTATCCCAATCGTCATCACGCCCCGGCCAGCCCTGAGTATGTTTTAATACCAGCTCACCGAGCGCACGAATATGATCATCACGATCATTCAGTGCCGGAATGTAAAAAAACTCATCGCCCCCTGCACTAATAAATGTTTCACGATTCTCCAGATCAAGCTCCTCCAGCGTCTCGACACAATCAGCCGAAAAACCAGGCGAAATCACATTGACCCGCTTAACCCCCTCTTTAGCCCACGCCTTCAGCGTCTTATCGGTGTAGGGCTGCAGCCACTCTTCGCGACCAAAACGTGACTGAAAAGTAACATACCACTCATCGTCAGCCAACTCGAGTCGTTCTGCCACCAGACGCCCAGTCTTTTGACACTGACAATAGTATGGGTCCCCCGCCAGCAGGGTACGCTTAGGCATACCGTGAAAAGACATCAACAGTCGTCCCTCTCGCCCGTGACGCTTCCAGTGTTCGCGAATTGAATTAGCCAACGCACCAATATAAGCAGGATCGTCGTGATATTGGTTAATCATGCGCATCTCAGGGACCAGGCGCCATTTATTAAACACGGCCGCCACGGCATCAAAGGTAGAGGCAGTCGTCGCGGCAGAATATTGCGGATAAAGCGGGAACAACAACACACGCTGCACATTGGCCTCACGCAACTTTTCCAATGCAGACTCAATTGAGGGATTACCGTAACGCATGCCCAGCGCAGTCACCACCGGCCCCGGGAATTGATCATTAAGATAGACCTGAAGTGCAGCGGCCTGCTTTTGTGCCGTCAACAACAGTGGCGAACCATCGGTATCCCAGATACGCAGATAATTTTTAGCTGAGCGTTTTGGACGGAAGGGCAACACAAAACCACGCAGAATCACCCACCATGCCCAGCGAGGGATCTCAACGACACGAGAGTCCCATAGAAATTCACCGAGATACTTGCGCAACGCTTCGGCGGTCGGCGCATCGGGCGTGCCTAGATTGGTCACCAAAACCCCAATCGGACTCTCTTTGCCATGCACATGAGGTTTCTCCCCTTTCTCCATCACCATTCCAACAGCCCTGCCTGTTTAATATTTAGGTTAAAAATAGTTGCAAAATAATCCGCGACACATCGCAAACGCGGGTCATTATGCCATCCCCAATAAAAATTTGCTGCCAACAATTGTGCTGTTGACTGCCCACTGTCGATGTTAAAGCCCTCACCCACTCCCCTCATCATCAACGAAGCGAAAGAAATAACTGCGCTACTCAAATATAACCATATGACACTCGGGGATAAGCCTCGCTACGGGTCAGAATATAACCTCAGGCGACTATGCCCTCACTGCGGTTTTGGTCTAGAATTACACGCTTTGCTGGACATCATTCCGTCCAGCCAGGACAATCACACAGAATCAGCCACGTGGATACCCAGAATATAACAAGCAGTCATAATACCATCGGCGAGATCCCACCATGCCCAGTAGCAGCCGATGCGCTGCACGGTATTCCACGCCAGCAGACCAATCCTAAGCGTTGGCAAGGCGAAGAGTGGCAGGCCTTTACCACCGCACTTCAGCACGCAGGGATTGAACTGCGCACAACCCCAGGTAGCGCCGGCACCTATGTCACCGATGCCGGCGGGCTCGCCTACGGCATGCCACACGGCGTGGTCATCGCCCGTAATGCGACACAGGTCGCCACGCTAATGCAGCTGGCACAGCACCACCGTGTACCAGTCACGACCCGTGGTGGTGGTTTGACCACCGAGGGCGAATCGGTCGCCTTTGGCGGGGTACTGCTCGACATGACCGGCATGAGCCGTGTGTGCCATATTGATAAATCCGCGCTCACGGTACGCACCCAGGGCGGCATCTTCTGGCATCTACTGGCCGAAGCGCTGCGCCGTGAAGGACTCGACTATCTCTCGGCACCACTCAACCTGACATCATCGGTCGGCGGCACGCTCGGCGTGGGAGGCATTGATGTCAACTCATCAAAACTGGGCTGTAGCGCCGATCAGGCCATTGCGCTACAGGTGGTCACTCCTACTGGCGAAATTGTTGAATGTTCAGATGAAGAGAATGCCGAGCTGTTTCAACGCGTGATCCTCGGATATGGCCAGTTTGGCATCATCACCGAAGCAACGTTGCGCATTCGTCCATACACGCCACTGCGCATGCACTACTTCTATTACTCCTCACTGCGGGATGCGGTTGAAGATCTGATGCGCATCGACCAGGCACAATTATGTGACTACAGTGGCATCCTGACGATGATGGACAGGGCGATCACACTGCTGGTTGCCTTCGACAGTGATGAACGCGAGGAGCTATTCCTCAAGCAGCACCGCAAGACACTGCGTGGCTATGGCGAATTGCCTTTTGCACTGCGTACCGCTGCCTATTACGTACTGCGTCCATGGCGCATCAAGGAGGCGCTCTATCTCTACCGCCGAAAACGCGAACTATTCCCTGACCTGCAACCAGCACACCACATGCAGGAAGAACAGATGTTCGACCGTACCGTGGTCTTTTCTCGCGCCGTATGGAAACACTGGGGCGGGCGTCAGATGGTGATCCCCGACCTTGCCAGTAGTGTCGATAAATTTGTCGAATCGGTTGAACGCGGTAACGCCGTGTGTAAAAAATATTTCCCGCACTACACCCTTTATTGTGTTGGGATAAAACTGCGCGAAGAACACCAGCCACACTATGAGCTCTCATGTATTCCACCCGATGCCACGGGCTGGGCCTACGGCTGTGAATTTGAACCGATGCTCGGCGACCACCACTATAGCCGCGACCAGCTACAGTCTTTTAAAAACGACATCTATGACATCGGCGTTGATCTCGGCACCAGCTACTATCGCTTTGGCGGCATGATGAAGGGCTATATCCGTCGTGCACTCGGTGACGAGGTGGTCGACAAACATCTTGCTATGAAGCGCCAGGCCGACCCCGCAATGATCCTCAACCGCAACGTGATCTTTTAGATGCCACACTCATCTTGCCACGGCTGTAGCCTCTGCCTCCTCTCATGCCCGATGTGGCAACAGCGGCGCGATGTGCAGTTCAGCCCGCAGGGAATAGCGAAGGCACTGCAACACAACGCCATGCATGATGAGATCGCGCCGGCACTCTTCAGCTGTCTACTGTGTGGCGCCTGCGATCTCCTCTGCCCCGAGAATATCGACATCACCGGCATGATCACCGCACTTAGAAAAGAGGCTTTTTTACAGGGTGCTAACGCCGCGCTCAAAGAAAATATCCAGGCACAGTTAGCACAACCCACCTCTGACATCAAAATAGAAGAGAACACCATTGTGCTCGCCGGTGAAGCGCTACGCGCAACACCAACGACCCTCGAGAAGGTGCTAACACTGCTTTCCGGTGAGACGAGTGCAGTACTCGCCATGGACGATGGTGACGATATCGCGCTCGCGCTTGAGGCCGGCATCGAGATATCAGACCATCGGCTGCATGCTTTTCTGGAGCCACTACAAGGGGCAAAGCGACTCTACATCAGTAATGGTCATTTGCTGAAACAACTGCGCCACTGGCTGCCCGCAACCGAGCTCTTTGCCATCGGTCACAGCCTCAGCCAACTGGAGGCAGTCACCCGCAAACTCAATAAAAACGACCTCTACGTGATCGAGCCGCGAGGCTATCATCTCGACCATAAACAAAAGGTCACGCACTATGACAAATTGCGCCACCAACACGGCTGTCATATCAATCTTGACCTGCAACGCAACGCCATCCCCACTGCCGCTGGCGGCCTCAATGCGTTGCAACCGCAACTCGACAGCGCTGCACAAGGGCGCTGGATCCTGAGTGGACGCGATGTGCAGCGCATCATAGTTGAATGTGCGGAAGATGGCCGAGCAATGTCACAGGTCAGCAAGCTGCCGGTCCTTCACATCGCCGATTTAATGGAGCGCTGAAAAGATGGCCAATGAGATTCGCAGTGTTGATGTCGTTATCGTAGGTGCCAGCCTTGCCGCTGCCGCTGCGGCCAAACGGCTGCACGACGCCGGCCTGGAAGCGCTGATCATCGAAAAACGTGAATTGCCTCGCCACAAGATCTGCAGTGGTATTTTGTCACCGCGTGGCCACCGTTTCCTGCTGGAAAATTTTGGCCCGATTCCGCCACAGGCACTGCACGATCCGACCTCATGTCGCGGCGTCACCTTTCATTTCCCATCCATGGTCTCAATGTCGATGGACTTTTTCGGTGGCACCACACCGCACCTGCATCGCAAATATTCCGATTACTGGACCATACAGGCAAGCGGTGCCGAGGTGCATGATCAGACCTCATTTATTGGCATGCAACAACAGGGCGATGATCAAATCGTCACCACCCGAAAAAAAGGCGGCGACGAAGTCCAGTTCAAAAGCCGTTATGTGATCGGCGCCGACGGCCCCAGCTCACCAGTGCTACGTGCCATCTATCCCGAATATCCGCAACAGATCCCGTGGTTTTTTGTTGGCCAGAAATTTCATGAGATCATCGACTGCCCTTTAGACGAAGCATACTTCCACTTCTGGTTCCACCCGCAACTGGGCCACTACACCTGGAGTCATGCACGCGACGGCAGACAGATCGTCGGTGTTGGCTTCAAGCGCGGCGATAATTTTCATGACCGCCACCAACATGTCGTCAACTATCTACAGGATAAACATGGCGTCAGACTCAAGCCCGCCGACGTCGACCATGAAGGCTGCGCCGAAAATTTTGGTCCATCGCTGATCAACCGCTACGTCTTTGGCAAAGACAATGTACTGATCACCGGCCAGGCATCCGGCTTTCTTAATATGATTGGTGAAGGGATGAGCTGTGCATTGCACTCCGGCGCCATCGCTGGCGAGGCCATTATCGAAGCAACGATTCACAACCGAGATCTGCAACCGCTCTATCGAGCAATGATTTCAACCGAGGTCAGGCGTACTACCGACCAGTGGAATCCTCTAAAGATCGCCTTTGGTCGACCTCATGAAGCCGATTTTCCGGCGGCATTAATGACACTGCCAATGAAGGATCGTATCAAGGTACTGCACGATATGTGGCGTTTCGTTTGCCTCTACAAGGAATTCAAATGGGGCCGAGAGATCATGCGTGAGAGCCTCGCACGTATCAAACATGGACGCTACCCTGGCGTTCGCTGGCAATAATTTCTGGCAGTAATTTCAGAGTTAACGGGCACTAGCAACATACGATTTGTCGACACCCTGTCAGTCAACTCAATACGGGTTGATATGAGTTACAGAACTCCACAATCTTCTGCGTCGCTATCGGCCGTGAAAAATAGTACCCCTGATAGTTATAACACCCATTTTCAAGTAAAAAATCCATCTCCTCTCTGGTCTCAACACCTTCAGCAATCAGCTCCAGCCCCAGATTATGAGCCATACCAATAATGGTCTTGACGATGTGGGCATCATTAATATCAGTCGTGATATCGCTTACAAAAGATTTATCAATCTTGAGTCTGTCAAGTGGTAGTTGCTTCAGGTAAGCCATCGAAGAATAACCGGTACCAAAATCATCTATCGAAAAAAGCACTCCAACTTCTTTTAGCGCTTCCATCTTGCTGACAGTTTCAGCAGTTTGATTCAGTAGCACATTCTCTGTCAGCTCTAGTTCAAGCGCATCACCACTCATCTGCATATGATTCAACAATCCTTTTACATACTCGACAAAGCCTCCTTGATGAAACTGCTTGGGACTCACATTAATCGCAAGTACTCCTAACTCCAGTCCTTCTGCCTGCCACCGTTTTAACTGTTCAAGACCATTTTTCAATACCCACTCACCCATTGGAATAATCAATCCACTCTCTTCCGCAATCTCAATAAAGTCACCTGGAAAGACCATCCCTCGCTCCGGATGATTCCAGCGTATTAACGCCTCAACACCGGTCACTCCCTCAGTCGCGCTGATTTGAGGTTGATAGTGAAGTTCCAGTTCATCATTAATGATCGCTCTCCTCAACTCTGTCTGAGTGCGAAGACGTTGCTCTACCTCTTCCTGCATGCTTGGCATAAAGAAACGTACCGTATTTCGACCTGCATCCTTTGCCCGATACATCGCGGTATCTGCGTGTTTCATCGCATCATCCGCTGTCTGCCCTTCCTGTGGAAACAGACTCACACCGATACTCGGCGTTAAATGATGGAAGTCCCCATCAAGTTCATATGGAATCAACAGAAGATCCTTGAGTTTTTCAGCAATACTCTGCGCTCGCTCGGCGGCAATCCGCTGATCCCTGCCAAGATTGACCAGCATGACGACAAACTCGTCGCCTCCCAACCGCGCAGCCTCATCCTCTACACGAATATTACTGGTCAGCCGCTCACCGATTAGTTTTAAGATTTTATCGCCAACCTGATGGCCCAGCGAGTCGTTAATTGCTTTGAAATGGTCACAATCAAAAAAGAGCAGCGCACCATGATTGTGCTGTCGCCGGGCGAGGGCAAATGTCTTACGTAGTTGATCAACAAAGTAATTACGATTGGCGAGGCCTGTCAGACCATCGTGGTGAGCCAGATATTTAAGATTCTCTTCTGTTATCTTGCGCTGAGAAATATCCTTACACACCCCAACCACATATTTTTCACCTCCTGCAGCGCCCTGACACAATTCGGCATGCTGCTCAATCCATAAGGTCTCATTCGTGCTGCTGGAAATTCGGTATTCTATCGAACTGACGGCGTTCTTTTCTAACAACTGGGTCATCGCGCTTTCAAACTCATCCCTGTCATCCGGATCTATGCGACTGATATAAAACTCACGATCCAGCTTAAAACTACCTGGCTCATAACCAAGCATTTCAAAAATCTCATCACTCCACTCAATCACATCGCTCTCAACAGTCCAGACCCACTCTGCAGTTCTGGCAATACGCTGCGACTGGCGTAATAATCCAACATGTTTCGTCAACATCGCCTGTTGCTGTTCAGCACTTTGCACGCGCTGACTGAGCGTGCGCGATCGCAACAGCAAAAATGCCACTATGACAAAACTGACACCAGCAACAATCACTGCCAACATGATATTTGCCTGGTATCAATAAAGTATGAGCTCAGGACTACTACAATCGAATTAGACAGAATCCTTTCTCCCTTACGCAGATAAATCATATTAAAAACAATGTTATTGACGCTTTCATGCATTGAATAACACATTAATTAATATCGTTACTCACACAAAAACCTGTAGTTCAAATCACATATATTTCCTCCACACCCACCTTAAAAGAACCCTGATATCCATAAAATCTGCCAGACAGCCCTCATTTCATCACAATCAACAAAGAAAAATGAACTGGCCGCAGCAGTTCCAACCACCCCACTATTTTGTTAGCATTCCAGTCAATTTTGCAGCCAAGCCACATCATACAAAGCGAGGATTAAATGAGACGTCTGTACATGCTGACCGCAGCCACCGCCATTGCAGCCACCACCGGTTGCTCAGTTTCTAACGATTTCACCCCCGTTGCCGGTAATACCGGGGAAGAGATCTTCAGCAATGCCTGTATCGATTGTCATGAACCTCAAGATGGCTATATCTTCGACATTTCACCAGAGAAGGCCAATGTCGAGACGCTTTCTACCATCATCAGCAAGGGTGAAATGCTAATGCCTGCCTTTCCCAATATTCAGGGCGCCGAACTCACCGCCATCAGTGAATTTGTACTGGCAAAAAACAAACCTGAAGAGACAGAGGTAAATGAGGCGGCCGAGGCTAGCGAATAATTCAGTTAAATAGCATCAAAGCGGGTACCACCATGGTACCCGCGATCTCTTCCCGCCTGCCCCCAACTCACCTCTTCTCGACACTATTCATTCAATATCGCCCCATCTCACCGCCGGATATCGCATACCACCATTTATATTATCCGTGCTTAAAAACAGTAAAACCCTCAATTAACAACTAGTTAAAAATCAAATTCACATCAGCTAGAAGCTATGGCATTCTTAATACATTAACTGTCAGAAGGGAGGCAATTGGTCGATATATTGATAGATTCAGCAAAAAAATGCATAAATCCAACCTGAGTGAGGTGGCATGATGCGTACCACAGAAAACCCGATGGGTACTGATGGCTTTGAGTTTATCGAGTACACCGCCCCAGACACGCGCGCACTTGAGGCGCTCTTTACCCAGATGGGATTTTCGCCCGTGGCACGACACCGCTCCAAGGACGTGGTGCTCTATCGTCAGGGCGCCATCAACTTCATCATCAATCACGAATCTGATAGTTTTGCACAGAGTTTTGCTGCAGTGCATGGCCCCTCATGCTGCGCCTTTGCCATCCGCGTCGAAGATGCCGCCCTCGCCTACCATCGCGCAATCGAACTCGGTGCCGAACCGTTCGAAAGCAAAGTGGGGCCAATGGAGCTCAATATCCCTGCGATCCGTGGCATCGGCCGTAGCGTGCTCTATCTGGTCGACCGCTACCAGGAGCGCTCAATCTATGATGTCGATTTTGTGCCACTCGAAGGCGCTGACCTCAACCCCAAAGGAGCAGGCCTGCTCGAGATCGACCACCTCACCCACAACGTTCACAACGGTCGCATGGATGAATGGGCACACTTCTACGAGAAGCTATTCAATTTCCGCGAGATCCGCTATTTTGACATCACTGGCAAGGCCACCGGACTCAAGTCACGCGCCATGACCAGCCCCTGCGGCAAGATCCGCATCCCGATAAATGAGCCATCAGACAACAAGTCACAGATTCAGGAATATCTGGATGCCTACCACGGCGAAGGGATTCAACACATTGCGCTAACCAGCGACAACATCTATCAAAGTGTCGACCTGCTCAAGGCCAATGGCATCGAACTTCTCGACGCACCCGACACCTACTACGAGATGCTCGATGAGCGCCTGCCTGGTCACGGCGAAGACATTGAAGCACTGAAGGAACGCCGTATCCTGATCGATGGCGATCTTGAAAATAAAAAAGGGCTATTATTACAGATATTCACCCAGACGGTGATCGGCCCGATCTTTTTCGAGATCATCCAGCGCAAGGGTAACGACGGTTTTGGCGAAGGCAACTTCCGCGCCCTGTTTGAATCGATTGAGCTCGATCAGATCAAACGAGGGGTGATTTAAATGCCGGCATGGATCACATTACCGCGCAGTGAAGGCGAAACCTCGCGCCAGGCACACACCGATCTGCCCGCAGGCAGCTTCGAGCGTGAGCTTGGTAAGGAGGGCTTCTTCGGTCCAGCCACACAGATGTACCATCGCCACCCACCCACTGGCTGGGTTGAATTTGAAGGACCGCTGCGACCACGCGCCTTCGATAGTACAAAACTCGATGCAGTCACAGCGACGCCATGGGATGCCACCCAACTGCTCGGCAATGACCATGTGATGATCCGCTTCTGGCGTACCGATCAGAACATGGACCACCTGGTACGCAACGCCGACGGCGATGAATTATTATTCGTTCATCAGGGCGAGGCCGAACTCTTCTGCGATTATGGTCACCTCTCAATCCGTGAAGGTGATTATGTGATGCTGCCACGCGGCACGATGTGGCGCCTTGAAACCTCCACACCGCTCAGCGTGATGTTAATCGAAGCGAGCAACGATAGTTTCACATTGCCTGACAAGGGGATCGTCGGACACCATGCGATCTTTGACCCAGCGGTACTCGACACCCCCCAGATCGATGATCAATTTCATGCACAACAAAATAGTCACGAGCGCTGGCGTGTCGCAGTCAAACGGCGCAACCAGTTTTCATCCATCACCTATCCATTCAATCCGCTGGATGCCATCGGTTGGCACGGCACGCTGATGCCACTGCGGGTTAACTGGCGCGATATCCGCCCACTAATGAGCCACCGTTATCACTTGCCGCCCTCGGCACATGCGACCTTTGTCAGCAGTCGCTTTGTAGTCTGCACCTTCTGTCCACGACCGATGGAGAGCGACCCCGGCGCACTTAAGGTACCGTTCTTTCACAGCAACGACGACTATGACGAAGTGATCTTTTATCACATGGGTGAGTTTTTTTCACGTGACAACATCCACCCCGGTATGATGAGCTTTCATCCCAGCGGTTTTCCTCACGGACCACACCCTAAGGCACTCGCGGCCGGGGTTAAAAGTGAGCGCAAGGCGACGGATGAAGTCGCGGTGATGATCGACACCCGCGATGCGTTGCAGGTAGCACCCCACGCCGAAGCGGTCGAATGGAGGGATTATGTTAATTCATGGAAAGGATAAAACAGAATGAAACTCGCATCACTCAATACTGGTGGGCGTGACGGTACACTGATCGTCACCGATCGTGAACTGACGCGCTACATTGCCGTCCCGCAGGTCGCCGCCACACTACAACAGGCACTGGAACACTGGCCCGTGTGTGTGCCGCAACTACAGGAAATCTACTGCGAGCTCACTGAGGGCATACTCGAAGGCTGCCCGCTCGACTTTAACAACCTCTCCGCGCCACTCCCTCGCGCCTATCAGTGGCTCGATGGCAGCGCCTACCTGAGCCATGTTGAACGCGTACGCAAGGCACGCGGTGC
>CALZMY010000101.1 GCA_945788675.1 uncultured Gammaproteobacteria bacterium
ATTTTATCCGAATCATTTGGGATCGCAGATTCGGCACTCCGATGAAATACAATAGTGTTCGACAAGCAGCGCGAGCTGCGCAGCATGAGGGATCATTCCCGAATAATCTTTCCGGGCGCACTTAGAACCCCTGCGGGTTGCATTAAGTATTTCCTGCACTGACGGTGTTCGTGCTGGTCACGCCATATAAATTCCAATTTTCAGTAAAATCCAGTTACGTCGAAATGAAGCTTGTCACGGTAAACCTATTTCAATGACTGATGTCGCCGCTGAGTTGTTGGTAGTCAATTTGTCTCTTCTTTTTTATGACACCTCACAGTTCCAGAATGCATACAAACATATTTTGCTTGAGTCTCGTGATCTCTCCATTCCACAATATGTAATGCACTTCCTGTCCGAAAAGATTGGTTTAATACGTATTAACAGCTCAATAATTTCCACTCTTTAACAGCAAATTATGCTTTAATGCTGCGATGTTCAAACCGTTAGAAATATTCATTGGGCTGCGTTATACCCGCGCTAAACGCCGTAACCATTTTATCTCTTTCATCTCGTTGATCTCAATTTTAGGGATCGCATTGGGAGTGATGGTGCTTATCACCGTGATCTCAGTGATGAATGGATTCGAAAAAGAGCTGCGTGAGCGTATCCTGGGTGTTGTCTCTCATGCAACCGTGCAGGCAGCAGCTGGCCAGCCACTACAAGAGTGGCCCGAGGTGAGCGATTTATTACGTCAATATGACGGGGTGACTGGCGTGGCCCCTTATATTCATGCCGAGGGGATGTTGAGCCAGGGTGCGGCTGTCAGCGGTACGTTGATTCGAGGTATTTTGCCATCACACGAGGATGAGGTATCAGAGCTAAGTGAAAAGATGCTGGCAGGGAGGCTGGAAAACCTGCAAGCGGGTGAATTTGGCATTATCCTGGGTAAGGATCTCGCGCTGTCAATGCGTGCGGGACTGGGCGACAAGGTCACCTTGATCACGCCACAGGCGAGTGTGACGGCCGTTGGCATCCTGCCACGCCTTAAACGCTTTACAGTCGTAGGTGTCTTTGAGATAGGTATGTATGAGTATGACAGTGCGCTCGCGCTGTTACACCTCGATGATGCTTCCAGACTCTTCCGCCTTGATGGCGGTGTCACTGGCGTGCGTTTGAAACTCGAGGATCTGGATGATGCGCCAAAGCTGACACGTCAACTGCTTGCTGAATTGCCGCCGGGCTATTATGCCAGTGACTGGACGCGGCAACATGCAAATTTTTTCCGTGCGATACAGATGGAGAAGACGGTCATGTTTTTCATTCTATTACTGGTCGTCATTGTGGCCGCTATCAATATCGTCTCGACGTTGATGATGATGGTGACAGATAAAGAGAGTGATATTGCGATCCTGCGTACCCTCGGTACCAGTCCGGCCTCGATCATGGGTATATTTGTAGTACAGGGCGTGGTGATTGGTGTGATTGGGATGATACTCGGCACCATCGGCGGGGTTTCGCTGGCGCTCAATGTTGAGACCCTGGTACCTGCGATTGAAGAGCTATTCAAGGTTCAGTTCCTTGCCGCAGATGTTTACTATATCAGTGACCTCCCATCCGATATGCGCAATTCCGATGTAATGATAATAGCCATCTCCTCGTTGCTGATCTCCCTTCTGGCAACCCTCTATCCGGCCTGGCGTGCATCACGCACACAGCCGGCGGAGGCGCTGCGTTATGAGTGATCAACCCATTCTACAATGCAGGAACCTGCAAAAACGCTTCACCGAAGGTGGCATGCATGTCGAGGTGCTGCGCGGTATTAATTTCGATGTGGCAGCAGGTGAGCGCATCGCGATTGTCGGGAGCTCGGGGCAGGGCAAGAGCACGCTGTTACATCTTCTGGGTGGACTCGACAGCGCTTCGGGCGGTGAGGTTTTTGTTGAAGGTGAAGAGATGATGCAGCTCAGTGAAAAACGGCGTGGTCTACTGCGTAATAGTACGCTCGGATTCGTCTATCAGTTTCACCATTTGCTGGCGGAGTTTACGGCGCTGGAGAATGTGGCGATGCCGCTGTTAATTCGTGGCAATTCACCAGAGCCTGCTAGCGAAAAGGCAGCACATATTCTCGAACGGGTTGGACTCAGCGCCCGTTGTCATCATAAACCGGGTGAGATGTCGGGCGGAGAGCGTCAACGAGCCGCAGTTGCCCGTGCCTTGGTGACTGAACCAAAATGTGTCCTGGCCGATGAACCGACCGGTAATTTAGATCGTAAAAATGCTGATCATATCTATGGTCTTATGCTGGAATTGAATCAGGAACTCAATACCAGTTTTGTGGTGGTGACCCACGAAGTGACCTTGGCACAACGGATGGACCGGGTGTTGGTGCTTGAAGATGGAATGTTGAAGAACAGCAACAGCAGCTGATCAGCAGTTATGACGTTTTTCTTTCCTCCGTTTGCGGCGCTCTTTCCAGCCTTTCAATACATGGGAGCGCCAGAACCAGCGAATCATGATATTACTGACGACGGCGAAGAAAATCCCGACCAGAAAACAGCCCAGTAAAAAAGGGCCCCAGATATCACCCAGTTGGGTCATTAGCCACTCAGTGGTGAGTTCAAATTCGATCTCTTTTACTGGTGCATCAAGCACCCAGGCGCCAAATTTATAGCTACCATAAAAGATTGCGGGCATGGTGAGCGGGTTTGTTATCCATACAAGTGCTACGGATATCGGCAGATTTACGCGTAACGGGATGGCAATTGCTGCGGCCAGTATCATCTGGAGAGGAATGGGGACAAAGGCGCAAAATAGTCCCACTGAAAATGCACCGGAGACTGAGCGGCGATTTAGATGCCACAGATTTGGATCGTGAATCAGTTTCCCAAAAATTTGCAGGTGTTTGTGTTCACGGATTTTTTTATGATCCGGAAGAAACCTTTTTATTATTTTTTTGGGCATTCGCCAACAATAGCCTAAGCTAGCGGTAGCTGTCTATATTAGACAGTGTATCCGTATCGTCAGTGGCAAGCATAACCAGGGAAGGATATGCGTCTCGGAGCAGTGGCATTTTTATGTGGCATCTTGTTGTTTCAGCAGCTTGCTGAACTGCCACAACTATCGACGGTTCAAACCATCCTGTGGCTGGCGTTGTTGCTGCTGGTGGTCGCCGTTACGCTGTTCATCTGCCAGCTCAGGCCGCTGCTGTTTTTGCTGGCAGGTTTCCATTGGGCACTGCTACAGGCAGTACTTATATTATCGACTGCATTACCTGCGGCGCTTGAAAAACAGGATCTTGTGATTCAGGGCTCAATCGCCTCGTTACCACAACAACAGGGACGTAAGTGGCGTTTCCTGTTCGATATAGAAGAGGTTAAACATGCCGGAAATATAATCGCTGACCCACCACGTCATGTGCGCCTTAACTGGTACGGCACTTCCCCTAAGCTTAATGTTGGGGATCGCTGGCAGTTGACAGTGCGCCTGAAACGGCCGCACGGTTTTATGAATCCCGGCGGCTTTGATTATGAAGGGTGGCTCTTTCAGCAGCGCATCCGTGCGACGGGTTATGTGCGGACCTCTGTAGAGAACCGGCTGTTATCAAGTGACCTTACTGAGTATCCAGTGCAACGGATACGACAATCGCTGGCGGATACTATCACTAGACAACTTGATCAGCCCGAGTTTGGTGGGGTGGTGATGGCGCTTGCCATCGGCGAACGGCAGGCGATCTCTCAGTCTCAGTGGGATGTGCTGAGAAAGACTGGGACGATTCATCTGGTGGCAATCTCTGGTCTGCATATCGGGCTGGTGGCGGGGATGGTCTTTGTCCTCGTGCAGTTGCTGTGGCCGCGCCTGGCGAGTGTGACACTCCGTTGGCCTGCGCCGAGGATTGCCGCGATTGCAGGGTTGCTGGCCGCTACGCTCTATGCCGCACTGGCCGGTTTTACTATTCCGACACAACGTGCACTGGTGATGGTGGCTGTGGTGATGTTGATGCTCTATTTGCAGCGTCAGCGCCGCTTCAGTGATACGTTATCATTAGCGCTACTCATCGTTTTAGTGATCGACCCATTTGTGGTGATGTCAGCGGGATTCTGGCTCTCATTCAGCGCGGTAGCGGCGATTATCTTTGCGATGAGTGGTCGCCTCAACCGACGTGACTGGTGGTGGCGATGGGGTCGTGTCCATCTGGTGGTGGCGATTGCGTTGCTGCCGTTACTGTTAGTGGCGTTTCAACAGTTGCCACTACTGTCTCCGCTTGCGAATTTCATCGCCGTGCCGTGGGTTAGCCTGTGCGTGGTGCCGTTGGTGTTGCTGGGGACCTCCATCATCCTGTGGTTTCCCGAGGCGGGCGCTATATTGCTAAATGCCGCAGTGATCGCACTGTCATGGCTATGGCCTTTTTTAGAGTCACTGGCGGCACAGGAGCAGGGGCTGTGGCAACAGCATCCGCCTGTGATGTGGACTTTATTGCCGGCACTCATCGGCATTTTACTGCTGCTTGTACCACGTGGCATGCCTGGTCGTTGGTTTGGTACTATTTGGCTATTGCCGCTTTTTCTGGTCA
>CALZMY010000102.1 GCA_945788675.1 uncultured Gammaproteobacteria bacterium
GAATATGACGGGAATGGGATGAGCAATGATTGCGGTACTATCGAGCTACCACTGCGGGTGGACCTTGATGACAGGCCGCGCCAGATAGTCTGCTTTATCCATGGCAAGCCTGCCATTACATACTGGCAGGTGATCGCACGCGAAGCGCATACGACGCGAGTCTATTTCTATCCACATACAGGGCGTACACACCAGCTGCGTCTACATGCCGCCCATCAGGCAGGTCTTAATGCCCCGATTGTGGGCGATGAACTCTATGGTGAGGCGCTTGAGCGGCTGTTACTGCATGCTGAAAAACTCTGTTTTGATCACCCTGCAACTGGCCAGCGTATTGAACTCACTGCCCCGGTGCCATTTTAAATCAAATGAAAACGGTCATTAGTTAGCGCCGCTTATTTTTCCGGGTTGTTGCTTTATTCTCCGAGCCCTCGAATCCAGCTGCGCCAGTGCGCATCCAGTTTTTTCAGGCCGCCAGGGTAGTTATCTGCAAAACGCTTGGGTAATGATTTACCATTCCACCAGGGCTTTACTTTACCGGAGTGAATCACTGCATGTAGCGTTTTGATGCCGGTTTTGGAAGAGGCGAGGAATCGCATCATCGACCAGGCGATCATATAGTAGGAGCGTTCTACCCTGGCTGACTCTGTACGCCACTCCTTGTTTGATATGGAGAGATAGTCGCCAAAGGAAAGTAGTGATCCTTCGCGTAATTTGTGCTGCATGATTTCCATCCATGCACCATTGTATGCTAGTTGCATTTTGCCTTTTTTAATCGTGCTGTATTCAAAGGTTTCTGCCAGTCCTTCGTTTATCCAGGTTGGGGTGCCTCTTAATTCCATATGAAGAATAGCGTGGGAGACCTCATGAAATAATACGCCGAGTGTTGCGTTTGTGAATTCGGTGCCGAGCATCACCACTTCTTTTCTTACATTTGAGTAATGGCTTCTATTGGTGGTATGGCCGTTAGCATTATTAATTTGATAGGCTTCAAAATCTTTATACTTGCCAAATATTTTTATCACAATGGGCCGGCGAGGTTGACGGCTCCAGCCAAACAGATCGACATAGGCCTGGTAGATGGCTTTTACCTGTTGTTGGATACGCTTGCGTGATTCATCAGAGAGTTGATAGTTCATCAGTTTGATATCGATCTCAACAGTAACTGGTTTTTCATATGCGGACGGACGATAAATATCAGTCTTTTCAATCTGTTTAAATTCAATGATATTGCTTTCTTTTTTTAGTTTGTCACTGATCTCTGTCGCGTTGCTACCTGTCGGTTGTTTTTCGCCAAAATGGGTGGTGCCGTTTTCATCTACCCATCGGTAGATTTCGGATGCACTGACGATTTGGCTCATAAAGAGGAGTATAAGCAGTATTGGCGCAGTTGGTTTTATCATCATACCGCTTAGTTTCTAACAGTAAGGAAGGCGATCCTTTTTAATATCGTCTCAATACGAGAAAAGAACAGGGGCAGATATCGAGTGGGAATGGTATGAATTAGTTATCACGTTATTTTCACACGAAATAATTCGAGTTATTTCCCTCAAACAGATCTTGCTGTTGTTGCAGTACATCAATCAGAAATCCCCTGCACACCCTTATGCGTGCGGTTGAGGGTAGATCGGCATGACTACCCAAAGATGCCGCCTTAAACCAGGCGGACCCGGTGACCTATTATGGGGATGATGAGGTGGGTTATACTGAGTATCCTTTTTTACCGTGCTAGCCAGGTTAGGGGCTTGCTGTACGACATGCCTTCAACTGCCGCAGCGTTTCCGCTAGCCCCTGTTTTTCCAGTAGATCCATATTGGTTTGAGGGATGCTTGTAACATCGGGGTGTGTGGCGCGTGCCTGTGCGATGTGCTTCTCCAGAATCAGATGAAACATGGGGTAGAGTGAGCGGTTGGTGTAGTTGCGTACATCATCGGCTTCCAGGCCTGCAAATTGATAGTCGGGGTGAAAGCTGGCAACCTGAATGACACCCTCGAGGTGCAGCTGTTCAATCAGTAAATCCACGACGTTCAGAAATTCATTGTAATCGGCGAAATCGTCAAAGCAGCATGGCGTGACCAGGAGTGTGGTCTCCATCGCGCCGGAATCGGAATCGGCATTAGTATCGAACTCACGTAATTGCAGCAATGCCTGTATTAAATCTTCCGCAACAGCCGCTGGCTCACTTGCCTCAGAAACGACGTAGTGTATTGTCTCTTGCTGAAACGGTTTATGGGCGAAAGGACAGAAATTGTGGTGCAGTACGATCTCTTTCAGCCAACGACGTGTTTCATCGATTACCCGAGTGGCTGGAATAGTGTTATGAGGCATCAATTATCTCCACCCGGTCACCGACATGAATCACGCCGTCCTGGATGACCCGACAGCAGACACCGCCACGCCACTCCTTTGCCAGCGCCTCAAACAGACCATTGTGAACCTCCTGCATGCGATTGCACGGGTCGGTTTCGCGAGTAATCAATAGTTGCAGCTGGCCTATGCGCAGTTGTCGTCCTGCAGACTCATGCAGATCCAGCCCCGTTATATATAAGTTGGCTCGTCGGGCATACCACGGCAGTTCTGCTGCGATTTCCCCGCAGGCTGCATGCCATCCTTCACGCGTTAGCACGGTGATCTGCCGGTTACTCGGTTTGCCGCGAAAATCCTGTTCAACACCGCTGGCCATTGTGACGTTGGCGTGCGTTAATTCAAGCATGGGGCCACGCTTCTTCTCTCTGACAGCGATGCCTAATAAATGTCCCACTACAATTTTTCCTTAGTCTCAATCAATCTAGAAAGATACTGCCTTATCGTCGATAGTACAAAGTATAAGCGCCTGTTTGTGTGGAGAATATGATGGTAATAGCAAGTAATGCACGTTGACAATAAGGTAATACCGTATATAATCGCGATAGCTTGAAAGTTCGTTTTACATTATGCACACCATTTCGAAGTCCTGTATTAGTTCTCGTCCTGTTTTTCATAAGTAATAGCAACACTTCTCAACAAATGGCCTCCTCAGTGGAGCTGGCTGAAATTACTAAAAAATTAATAGGAATATAACTATGTCTACAACTACCGGTACCGTTAAATGGTTCAACGAATCTAAAGGTTTTGGTTTCATCGAGCAGGAGTCTGGTCCAGATGTCTTTGCTCACTTCAGCGCTATTTCAGGCGACGGTTTCAAAACCCTTGCAGAAGGCCAGAAGGTTGAATTTACAGTCACTCAGGGTCAGAAAGGTCCTCAGGCTGAAAACATCGTAGCGATCTAATATAGATTGCTACTGGCCTGCATCATTGCAGGCCATTCTCACGCCCCACTGGGGATGAGAA
>CALZMY010000103.1 GCA_945788675.1 uncultured Gammaproteobacteria bacterium
GTGACCACATTTTCACAGGATTCGTCGATTGTCAGGGCGATTGGTGGTGGTTTTATCGAGGTGGTAAGCCTGACCAACGGTCTGCAAGATCCGCACGCCGTAGAACCGAAACCCTCACTGGCCGGCTATCTCAATAGAGCCGATTTGCTCATTGTGAATGGTCAGCAGATGGAGCTGGCATGGTTGCCGGCTGCCCTCGCTTCTGCGGGTAACCCAAACATCCAGAAAGGGGGAGACGGCTATCTGAATGCTTCGGAAGGGGTCAAATTGATTCCCTATACCACTGAGGAACTTGAGGGTACGCAATTTGTCCCATTATTGAGTCAGGATAATCACCCTGAAGTCGGTAATCACCATTTCTGGCTGGACCCTGCAAACGGTTTGGTCATTGCGAGGAATGTGTACAAGAAACTAGCCAAGATGGAGCCCGAGAATGCCTGGATTTACAAATTGAACTACGAATCCTTTACCGCCAGGCTGACTGAAAAGATGAAAGACTGGGACGCCTCGATGGCGATGTTCCGGGGAGTAAAGATCATCAGTTATCACCGCGACTGGATTTATCTCACCAACCGCCATGGCCTTGAAATTGCCGCCTACATTGAGCCACGTGAAACCATCCCGCCCAGTGCTGGCGATGCGGCCAGGTTGATTAAACTCGTCAAAGCAGAGGATATTCCGCTGATCCTGATCTCCCCCTGGCAGCCACAGAGAGCCACACGAGAGATTGCAAGGCAGAGTGGGGCGAAAGTTTTATCGCTGCCGTCCGCCGTCGATTCGAGACTGGGCACGCGAGATTATATTCAACTCTTTGATGTCATCTATAGCCAGTTATCCAGGGCGCTTTTCGGAACGCAAAGTTAGGCCTGTGATTATGAAGTTGATGAGCGGCTAGCTATGCAGATAGCAACAAAAGATATTTCCATTGGCTATCATCGGCAGGCCATTATCCAGAATTTTTGCGTGTCGATCTGCCAGGGAGAGTTCTGGGGAATTGTCGGCCCCAACGGCTCGGGCAAAACAACGTTGATTAAAACCCTGACGGGCGTGATACCCCCATTGGGCGGTGAAATCGCGCATGCGCCGGGACTTACCTTTGGCTATGTACCACAGGAAAGCCAGCTCGATAACATCTTTCCGCTGACGGTGCTGGAAGTGGTGCTGATGGGGAGAGTGCCCCGTGCAGGCTTTGGTCACAGGCTGAAAAAGGCGGACTGTGACCTCGCCCTGCATTACATGCAACTGGCGGGGGTAGGCAAACATGCCAACCATCAGTACCGATTGCTCTCAGGAGGTCAGAAACAGCGCGTTCTGATCGCTCGGGCGCTTACCTTTGAGCCGGATGTTCTGATCCTTGATGAGCCTGCCAGTGGCATGGACATATCTGGTGAAGCCGAAATGATGCAATTGATTCTGGATTTGCGGCGGGAATTTAGACGCACCATCCTGATGATTACACATGACCTGAATGTCATCGCTAACTACGTAGAAAAACTGATTATCCTACATGGTGGCGCAGACGGTCACTATGAAACAGGCACCGTTGACGAGCTCATGACGGAAGAGAAGATTAAACAGATCTACCGCCAGGATATCCGCCTCTATTCTGCAGGTAACAGGATTTGTGTCTTTGTTGATAAGCAGGAGTAGAAGCGGGCGTGGAACATGATATGAGTATATGGGAAGCGCTACCGATTCTCCAAAATGGCATCATTGCCTCTCTAATTGCGGCCCTTGTGTGCTCTTTCCTGGGGGTCTACGTTATCCTCAAACGAATAGTCTTTATGACTGCTGCGATATCCCAGATATCTTCATTGGGGATAGCCACAGCTCTGTTGCTACAGGTGCTGCTAGGAGGGCAGATTGCGCTGAACGATCACAGTGAATCGCAGACGCTGGCAACGGTGTTCCCGATCATAATTGCCATCCTTTTTGCCTGTGCTGCGGCAGCGTTGATGGCGAGCCAGTCGACAGAAAAGAAATTGACCCGTGAGAGTATTCTGGGTATCGCGTATGTCCTTCCTGCTGCACTGGCGCTATTGATTCTCGATAGCTTCGGTGGTGCCATGCATGACATAAACAATTTACTATTCGGAAATACAGTTTTTGTCCCACCTGTGCAGGTTACGCTGCTGGCGATCATTGCTGCGATAGTGTTGTTTGTGCATGGACTATTATACAAGGAGTTTGTTTTTGTCGCTTTTGACCCTGAGACGGCCATGGCCTGTGGGATGCGGACGCTGTTACTTAATCAATTACTATTTGGTTCGTTGGCGTTGATGATCTCGGTGTCGATAAATTCGATAGGCGTTTTGCCGGTTTTCGCCTTCATGGTTATTCCACCGGCTGCCGCGCTATTGCTGACTAACACGCTCAAGCATGCTTTTATCCTTTCTACTGTCTTTGGTGGGATCTCGGCACTGGTCGGTTTTTATCTCTCCTTTCATTTTTCTTTGCCCACTGGACCGTCTATGATTGCAGTGGCATCTCTCCTGTTTGTTCCAGGCGTTATAAAAAAGATGCTTGGCCATTCGTGACCATAAGTCAATAATTTTATCAGAGGGGGCATCACAGTGAAAAAATCAGCGGCCATAATACTGTTACTTATCCTGAGCTCATCTGTATATTCAGCTTCGCTTCCTTATAGCACCGCTATTTATGATCAGGTAATGGAAGGACCCATGGGGTTAAAGATCACCACAAAGGCCTATGTCAGGTTCTCCAAAAATATTGATGATTCTTTATTTGCAGAATGGGTTACCGAGGAGAATTCGTTTACAGGTGCGCAACGCAAGTTCAATTTAACTACAGGAAGCGTTATCTACGCCCTGAATCTTGATACTAAAAAGTGTACTAAAACAAACATCAAAGCTATCACCGAGATGGTTAATGATCCCGAACAGTTCGCTGACAAGATGAAAAAACAGATGGGCCTCAAACAAGCCGGTTCATGTGAAGGTGCCGGTCTGAAAGGCGTGAAATACACTTCGTCCTTTGGCGAGATGTGTTTTCACAAAGATGTATTCCTGCTTTGGCAAAATGCTATGGGTAGCACGACTAAATTATCGAATGTTAAATTTGATGTGCCGTTACCAAAAGACAAGACGCAATTACCGAGTGGTGTCACATGCAGTGACGGGCCCGATATATCAGGTGGCTTTGGTGACATGGGTGCCTCCAGTAGCTCAGCCGCTCAGGGGCAGCGTGCAACAGGTAATCAGCAACAGACGCCACCTAATATGGATCAAGCAATGAAAAAGGCCAAAGAGGCGATGGAGAATTTTGGCGATCTATTTAGGTAACAGGTGACGGAGGTGGTGTTTGACCTCCGCTAGCGGCCGTTAAGAGTGTGCCTACAAGCAACGCTCGTAAACGCAATGCGTTTTATAAAATATTCCGGCTAGGGATTGTCGGGATCGCAACCACCTTCCCTGACCCAGATACCTTTTTCACAACGTAACAGTTCACCGCTGCCACTACAGGCAAAAGTTCCGCTGTCATATGCAACATTATTGAAGTAACAAATGGCCTGATCCTCTACGCTTTGCGCAAGCTCAGAAAACTTTTCATCCGTCTCTTCCATAATTAACGATGTTTTAGCTTCAGGATCGGGTGTGCCAATATTGGGGATACTTTGTGGTATTGCCATAATGTTACTCCTTAGTTAATCGCGAGGATTCAACTTGCTAATGCAACAGGTGGATCTGTTTTAAAAATACCTGATTCGCTGTTTTATAGCCAGAGCGTTTTCCTGATTAATTTCCCTTACCTGTGCTTCATTTTTTTCTCTATCTCCACTGCAAACAGTACCACCAGTGGCAGGCTAAAGCAGACAGCTAATTCGATTGCGCTGAGCGGCTGGGTGTTAAAGATTTCATTCAACGCCGGTAGATAGATCACACACAGTTGCAGGACGATGGTTAACAATACAGCACCTAGTAGCGGGAGATTACTGAACAGCCCCAATTGCCACAACGATTCGGTTTCTGAACGAATCGCCAGTACATTGGCCAGCTGGCAGAAGGTGAGCACAGTGAAGACAATGGTCTGCCAGTTGTCCGAACCGTTGCCGTAGAACCACGCCTGGGCGCCGAGTGATAACGCGGCGATCAACAGGCCGATCCACAGCATGTGCTGCCACATGCCGCGGGCAAAGATGCTTTCGTTGGGTGGGCGTGGTGGCCGCTGCATGATGCCGCGCTCGGCCGGTTCCGCCGCCAGCGCCAGTCCGGGCAGGCCGTCGGTGACGAGGTTGATCCACAGGATGTGGATCGGCAGCAGCGGAATTGGCAGCCCGAGGAAGGGGGCGAAGAACAGCACCCAGATTTCACCGGAGTTGCTGGTCATGGTGTATTTGATGAACTTGCGAATGTTATCGAAGATACGTCGCCCCTCGCGCACTGCTGTGGTGATGGTGGCGAAGTTATCGTCCAGCAACACCATGTCCGACGCCTCGCGTGCCACATCGGTCCCTTTCTCGCCCATCGCAACACCAATGTCGGCACGCTTGAGTGCCGGCGCATCGTTGACGCCGTCGCCGGTCATGGCGCAGAACTCGCCGCACTCCTGGAGCGCCTGGACGATGGTGATTTTCTGCTGTGGGCTGACACGGGCATAGATACGAATCGATCTGACCTGTTGCTTCAGTTCATCCAGTGTCATTGCGGCCAGTTGCTGCCCGCTGATCACTCCTGCCTCTGCATCAACAATGCCAATGCGCTGCGCGATCGCCAGCGCCGTGGCGGGATGGTCACCGGTGATCATCACCGGGGTGATGCCGGCACTCTTGCACTCCGCTACAGCATCGGCAGCCTCATCACGCGGCGGATCGATGAGCGCGACAAGGCCAATAAAGCACAGTTCAGTTTCGATGGTCTGTACATCCACGTCGGTAGGGAGCGAGGCGAGTTGCCGCGTAGCAACGGCCAGTACGCGATAGCCCTGAGTGGCCAGCTGTTCTGCCTGGTTTAATAGTGCTGGTTGATCGATATCGATACAGCGTGGCAGCAGATGTTCGGGCGCGCCTTTGCAAAACACAACAACACCATCGTTGTGCTGATGTAGCGTGGACATCCGTTTGCGCTCCGCGTCGAAAGGGAGTTCGGCGATACGGGGTAGCTGTTGTGATAGCGCTTGCTTATCAAAGCCGTGTCGTGCTGCCGCCTGATAGAGGGCGACCTCGGTGGGATCACCGCTGTGCCCAGACGCCGATGTTTCCACGTCGTTGCTCAATGCCAGCGCCTGTCCCAGTAGTGATGCGCTAGCGGGAATCTTGCTGTGCAGCGTGGCGTCGATATAAAACTTTTCCGCGTTCATGCGGTTCTGGGTCAGCGTGCCGGTCTTGTCGGCGCAGATAAAAGTGACCGAGCCGAGCGTCTCCACCGCAGGCAGATTACGCACCAGTGCCTGTTGTTTGATCATGCGCCAGGCACCCAGTGCCAGCGCGACGCTGATGACCGCAGGCAGCGCCTCCGGGATGGCGGCCACGGCGAGGCTGACAGCGGTGAGGAACATGATTATCACCGGTTCGCCACGCAACAGGCCAACAACAAAGATCAGCGTGCAGATCGCCAGCACGATCAGCGCCAGGCGCTTGCCAAACAGGGTGAGCCGCTGTTGCAATGGGGTTTTGCTATCGACAGTAGCCTGTAGCAGCTGGGCGATTTTGCCCAGCTCGGTCTGCATGCCGATGGCGACCACCAGCCCGCGCCCGCGGCCGCGATTAATCTGGCTTCCCTTGAAGGCCATGTTAGTCGCATCGGCCACCGCCAGCTCGCTTTGTGCGATGGGCTCTGCATGTTTGCCGACCCCCTGAGACTCACCGGTGAGCAGTGATTCATTGACCGCGAGGCTGGCCGACTCGATCAGGCGCAGGTCAGCGGGCACCACATCACCGGCCTCCAGCAGCACCAGGTCACCGGGCACCAGTTCGGCGGCGGAGATTTCAATAATCTCGCCATCGCGCACCACCCGTGCCAGCGGTGCTGCCATCGCCTTGAGCGCCGCCATGGCGCGTTCGGCGCGATACTCCTGCACCGCGCCGATGATCGCGTTGAGCATCACGATCACCACAATGGCGATGGTATCGACGGCATCGCCGACCAGGCCGGAGA
>CALZMY010000104.1 GCA_945788675.1 uncultured Gammaproteobacteria bacterium
AACTTGATGAATCTTATAGTGCTGAGATTGCCGCCCTAAAGGATTTGGACTTCCAGTACCTAAAGGTATTCCCGGTGGTCTCCGTCACGCTTCGCTCGTACCGCAAGGGTGAAATACCCTTGGGTGTACTTTCTACGGTCGCCTGACACATGACATAATTAATCAGAGGTTTCTCAGAGAAAGATTATGGCCTGTATCGCCAAAGATCATTGTGGTGTCCAATTGTATCTTTACCACCAAGCATCCACAGGTTATCACTGCTATCAACCCAGCTGACTAAACCTGAACGAGCCCCAGGGACATTGCTGGCATCATGCTGATTAAGTGTGCCGTAACTCGCTGATTGGTTGGTGCCGCTACTGCCTGACATCCAGCTCCACTGAGTACCGTTCCAGCGCCACAGGTCATTCAGGCGCCCATTGTTGCCAGAACTGTCACGCCCCGAGCCACCAAATAGCCAGAAATCACCACTAGTATCCATCCAGCTGACAGATGCACTACGAGCGCCTGGTCTGTTTGCTGCATCCGCGACTCGCAGAGTGCCGTAGACCCCAGCCTGGTTAACAATGTTGCTACCCGACATCCAGGTCCAGTCGGTTCCGTCCCAGCGCCACAGGTCATTAAGGTTACCAGCGGCCCCGACGCTGTCGCGCCCAAAGCCACCCAACAGCCAGAAATCACCACTGGTACCTATCCAGCCAACAGATAAGTTACGAGCGCCCGGTACATTGGCGTTATCAGCCGTTCCCTGTGTGCCATAGATACCGGATAGATTTTGTACATTACCGCCTGAGATCCAGGTCCATTGGCTGCTGTCCCAGCGCCATAGATCATTAAGATTGCCTAAGGCTCCTCCACTATCATAACCCCAGCCACCAAACAGCCAGAAATCACCACTGGCATCTATCCAGCTGATCGCGCCAGTACGCGCCCCGGGCTGATTAGAAATGTTGGCCGCTCCCTGCGTGCCATAAACACCGGGTATATTTCGTACATTACTGCCTGAGACCCAGGTCCAGTCGCTGCCATCCCAACGCCACAAGTCGTTAAGGTCTCCATAATTCCCGGTGCTATCATATCCTTCGCCACCAAACAGCCAGAAATGGCCACTGCTATCGATCCAGGTGATAGCGTCCAGACGCGCACCGGGGATATTGGTAGCGTGAGGAGTATTCAGCGCACCGTAGGTGCCGGGTTGATTGACAGTGTTGCTGCCCGAAATCCAGGTCCAGTCGGTTCCGTCCCAGCGCCACAGGTCATTAAGATTCCCTAAAGCCCCACCGCTGTCATAACCCTGACCGCCAAACAACCAGAAATGGCCACTGGTATCCTGCCAGCTGGTAGAAGCGAAACGAGCCCCCGGTTGATTACTACTATTGGCAGTACCCAACGTACCGTAGTTACCCGCTTGATTGAGCGTATTAGCACCCGATACCCACGCCCAGGTATTAGTGTTAGTGTTAGTTTTAATCTCTTCACCAAGTGAAGGGGTGCCACCGCCACTGCTACCTCCACAGGCAATGAGGCCGCTGACCAGTAGCGCCACCAGCAGCAATCGAGTCAAGCAGTGCCAGTACGAATGGGGTTTAGAGAGATAAGGCATCGTGCTTCCTGATCGTTTTACATATTATTTGAGTAAGGGTTCGGTTTAATGGTGCAACAACCTACAGGTTAATGATTTTATCGGACAAAGGGAGGTAACTCTTAATCAACAGCGGCGCGCACAGGCACGTACATATTTTTACAGTTCAAAGTCCCCCGCTTTTTTTGATTTTAGTCTGGACTTAGCGATTTATTTTATGAATCATAGTGTTGCTAAGATTCGAGCCGAAATTTCAGCTACAAGCTTCAACATCAATGCGGTCCCTATGATATATTTCGCACATAGTAACGCTTCGCATGAGGACCTAACATGAGTTTTTATAAAATATTTACTTTTCTTGTGTCGTTAGGGTTGGCGGCACTGCTAGTCGGTTGTGGTAGTGGTAGCTCAGAGGAGTCACCGTCTTCTCCTTCCAGTGCGGCCGGTGGCGGGGTCGGCTCTGTTGCGGTGTTAATGACAGATGCACCGATTGATGATTTTGATCAATTTTGGCTAACGGTCACAGAAATCTCGTTATTGAGTGACGATGGCAAGGTCTCTATCTTTTCTGGCAACGAGCGACTTGATCTACTTGATCTGAATAGCCATGCCGATCTGTTTGCATTGGCTGACAATATTCCAGCGGGCCACTACAACAAGATTCGCATGCGTGTCTCTGACCCGTTGCTGGAACGGTTGGATGCTGATGGTAATGTTGTCGAGAGCGTCGTGCCGTTGATGTCAGGCAGCGGCAAGCTCGACCTGAAGCCGAGCAGTGATCTGATTGTAGTGCCCGGTGAAACTCTCGCCTTGCAGATTGACCTGGATGCCAACAAATCGATTCATCTGATTCAACAGGGCAATGGCGCTTATCGCTTTCGTCCGGTGGTCTTTATTGATGTCTTAACAGATAAAATCATCGGCAAGCTGGTGCGTGTCGCCGGTATTATCGCCGATATCAACGGGGATGATTTTAAGCTTTGCCGTACTGGCATGATAGTTAAGTCTCATGAAGATGCTCATGATTCCGGCTCTGAAGATGAGTACGAACACGAGAATGATCATCAGCGTTGCATCCATGTGACAGGAAATTCAGAGACGGCCTATTTTGATGACAACGGTGATGCCCTCGATCTGGTGACGCTGCTTGAAGGTGCACCGGTAACTGTACTGGGATATTTTCGTTCTCTTGATAGCCACAATATGGGGCTCGATGCACAGGTGGTTGAACTGGGGGCGGCAGGTACTTTTCAGCAGTATGCTGGCATGGTGGATGAGCTGGACCTGGCTAACAACGCCTTTACCCTGCGTGGCAGTAGCGACAACCTGTTGACGGTAGCATTTGATGATGTAAGTAAATTCTTCGCCATGAATGGTGAACCGCTTACGGTCAGTGACCTGCAATTGGAAAGCAAAGTGAAGGTTGACGGTGTGCTACATGCCACAGATAGCTTGATCAAGGCAGCCGCCATTTTTATTGCTATTGAACTACCCTCTGCTGAACAACTCACTGGTACTATTTCATTGCGACATGATGATATGTCAGGATTTGATATGAGTGATGCAGAACTGGGGGATGTGTGTGTGCGACTGAATTCTGACAGCAATATTTATCAGCTGACGCTAGTTGGTGACAGCTTCACCAGTGAGGCAATAGGCTTTGCGGAGCTGCAACTGTTGCAACATGTCGAGGTTTACGGCGCGTTTAATCAGTCGGGTTGTTTTATGGCCGACAATATTCTGGCCGAAGCGCCTTGATACATATCCCAGCGCCAGTATCATCCATCACCGGAATTGTAATTGTGCCTCACTCAGACAACTGCGAGTACCTGTTCCGCCAGTACTACCATAACAGCTATTTTAATCTGGATTTAAGATCCGCAAACGGACTGAATGTAGCCGCGTCGCCCTTGCTGCCACCTGTCCCGGTATTACCTTGATGCGCCTCTAGCTGGCGCTGGTGTTCGTTATCATGGCAGTAGATACACAATAGCTCCCAGTTACTGCCATCAAGAGGATTATTATCGTGGTTATGATCGCGATGATGTACCGTCAGCTCTTGCAGATTGGTGCGATCAAACTCTCGGCAACAACGGCCACAGATATGTGGGTAGAGCTTCAACGCCCGCTCACGATAACCCTTGTCACTTTGATCACGGGCGCGGCGTGATTCGGCCACCACCTGGTTTAACTTGTCTTCATCCAGTTTTGCCATGCTGTGTGTCCTGCTATTGATGATTAAAAAATGCTGATGGCTTAATATTATCGCCATGTCACTCGATTCTCAATGGCCGTATGCGCTACTCTCGATTAGCGCGTTTGCGGTACACTCTGGTGACGATGCAAACGGAAATGACCACTAAGCGAATCGTACTACTTCAACTGGGATTCCGCCCATTCTTTCTGTTTGCCTCGCTGTTTACCATCATCGCCATGTCACTGTGGCTATCGATTACCGCCTTCAACCACCATCCAGTGGCGATCATCGAACTAGCCCCGCTTACCTGGCACGCCCACGAAATGATCTACGGTTATGCAATCGCAGTAATGGCCGGTTTTCTACTCACCGCCGTGCGTAACTGGACCGGCGTGCAAACCCTGCATGGTTTGCCGCTGATGCTGCTGGTATTACTGTGGTCTGGAGCGAGATTGATGCCCTTTGTCAATCACCCGCTTGCCTTACCGATGATGGCGATGCTGGATCTCATCTTTAACCTCGCGCTGTGCCTTGCCGTATTGCACCCCATCCTCAAAAGTAGACATCACAAATCCCTTGGCCTGTGGTTTCAACTCGCTGCGTTAATGGCTTGCAATCTATTGTTCTATCTGGGATTGGCTGGCCTGGCGGGTAATGGTACGCATCTCGGACTCTACAGCGGTCTTTATCTCATTATCTCATTCATCCTGCTGCTTGGGCGCCGCGTCATCCCGATGTTTATTAGAAATGGCGTGGGCTATCCGGTTACGCTTACCAACCGCCGCTGGATCGATATCAGTTGTGTGGTCTTATTATTGATCTTTATTGTGACGGAGGTGTTTCTGTCGCTATCCGCCATCGCCGCCCTCTGTGCAGCTTTGTTGTTTTTGTTGCATGCGATACGCATGGCAGGCTGGCACACCCCTGGGATCTGGAAAAAACCGTTACTGTGGATACTCTATCTCGCCTATGGCTGGATCACCATCGGCATGGCCATCACCGCCACGGCTTATCTCTTTGACTTCAATCCCAAACTCGCACTACACGCTTTTGCTTATGGCGGTATTGGCTTGATGACGATTGGCATGATGGCGCGTGTCACGCTGGGCCATACTGGGCGTGACGTCGCCGAACATCCCGCCATTCTGGGATGGGTGTTTGCCGCCATCTTCATCGGCAGTGTGTCTCGGGTCGTCTTGCCGGTATTGGTGCCACAGTGGCATGCAGCATGGATCACCAGCTCACAACTATTATGGATAATCGCCTTTACGCTGTTTATGATTGTTTACGCACCGATGTTAGTCCGGCCGCGAATCGATGGAAAGGCTGGATGACGTTGAAACGTAATTGAAAAGCAGGGGCACTTTGAATATTTTAGCTCTCATATCTCTCTGCCCAGAATTAATCAGAGGTCCCTTAAATTTATAGACTCAACATGAGATAATCAACACCATGGCACAATGGACTAAAGCGCAGGTGGTTGCTAAACATTACTGGACAGAGCGACTGGTATCGCTACAGTTTGAAGCGGATATTGCACCATTTAAGGCCGGTCAGTTCCTGCGCTGCGGACTCGATATCGATGGTGATCGAGTGGGACGCGCCTATTCACTGGTCAATGCCCCCGGCGAGCACCCTTTTGAAATCTATTTCAATATAGTTGCCGGCGGCCAGCTCTCACCACGCCTCGCCACGCTTGAGGTCGGTGATGCTTTCTGGACTCATGAAACCAGCAACGGCTTTCTGGTACTCGATGAAGTACCCAATGTCCCCGACCTGTGGTTACTTTCCACCGGTACCGCGATAGGCCCTTTTATCTCAATGCTGAAAACAGCAGAGATCTGGCAACGCTTCGAACATGTGGTACTGGTGCATGCAGTACGCACCGCAGAAGAGCTGAGTTACAGTGAATTTATCAACAATATGCTAAAGGTGCATACGGAAAAATTTCACTTTGTCCCCTTTATCAGTCGTGAGCAAGTAGTCAACTCGATTCATGGACGCATCCCGGCTGCAATTACCAATTTGCAACTAGAAAAGAGGGTCGGCCTGGCACTGAATGCTGACCGTTCTCATGTGATGCTATGTGGTAATTCCGGCATGATTGAGACAACCAGAAACGCGCTCGCCGAGCGCGATATGATACGGCATCGACGTTCCGTGCCAGGACATGTTTCAACAGAGAAATATTTTTAGCTACTGCACGCAAGTTAGAACATTATTACCGGATCGCCTTCCTGCCATTGCTTATACTTATCCATCACGCTAGTAAATAACGGTTGGCGCAGTAATTCCATCAACCAGGCTTGAAGATGTGGATATGGACGTTGTTCAAACCACTCTTTGTCGACATTGGCAAATTGCCGTATAAACGGCATGATTGCCATATCTGCAAAAGTAGGTCGCTCACATAAGAGGTAAGGAGAAATCGCAAGCTTCGCTTCTAGCTCACTCAGAAAGGACTCTCCCTGTGCACGATAAACTTCCATCGGTTGATTCGGAAAGCGATCAGCATATTTATAATGATCAAGATGCGACTTAAATTCACCATCGTTATACGCAATAAGTCGCTGGCACTCGGCTGCCAGGTCAGCATCAGTCACTAACCACTCTTGTGGGTCATTTTGCTTCAATGCAAACACCATAATAGCGACACTTTCATCAATCACATGCTGATGATTGACTACCAGTACCGGCACCGTTGCCTTAGCAGAACAAGCGCGCAGTGCCGCAGGTTTGTCTGCCAACACAACTTCCCGTAAAGTAACCTGGATCCCGCTCACTCTCAAAGCAAGGCGAGCGCGTATTGCGTATGGACAACGGCGAAAAGAATAAAGGAGTGGATACCTCATGCCGGTTTTCTAATTTTCAATACGGGCTCATTTCTTTGATTATTCCTAAGGGTTGTTTCCTTATCTTGAAATGGAGATGATATCACGGTGAGATTAGCATTTGAAAAATGGCCATCTGATCTTGACGGAAGGGGACCATTAATATAAACATAGTTCTATCAGATTTCTGGAAAATATGATTGTTGACCAATAACCTTAATAGCGCTAACGGCTCCCAACGAAGTGAAACATTGCTCAGTATCATCCCCTGTTGGCTGGTTTTTACTATGGCACTGTTACTCCCAGGGTCATCAAGCCTTGCTGCCGACGATCTGCTCACCGCACAGGAGCGTGCCTGGCTAAAGACTCATCCTGATATCCGGATTGCACCTGATCCAGATTTCCCACCGATTGAATATATCGATAGCAATGAAGAATACCGCGGCATTGCGGCTGATTATGTGATGCTGCTAGAGAAAAAACTGGGCATGAAGTTTCAGATTGCGGTACTGCCGAGCTGGGACGATGTACTCGCCCAGGCACAGTCACGTGAGATTGACATGTTTGGTGCTGCAGCAGCGACGCCTCTACGAGAGCAGTACATGAACTTCACGGCGCCCCATTTTGAATTGCCAGGTGTCATTATTGTCAGCACCAAAGTAGGCCAGAATTTAACTTTGAAGGATCTGCACGGGCTGAAAGTCGCCGTGGTCTCAGGGTATGTGTGGCAGGAACTGATAGAACGCGATCATCCCGAGATTGAGCTGGAACCTGTGCCCGATCTGTTGTCTGGCCTGAAGCGGGTCTCTTTTGGCTCTGTTGATGCGATGGTCGCCAATCTGGCCATTGCCACACATTATATAGAAAAATCGGGCATCACTAACCTGCGCGTAGCGGGCGAAACCGGTTATTTCGGCCGCTATGCACTGGCTGTGCGCAAAGACTGGCCGCAATTGAATGCCATACTCGAGAAAGGGCTTGCAGCAATTACAGCGGATGAACGCGCGGCTATTCTCCAGAAATGGGTGACCCTGGGCGGCAAGAGAAGCATTCTTGAAAATCGTACCTTCTGGATCATCTTTCTTTCGTTACTGGCACTATTAACTGTTGTGGCAATTCTTTGGTGGAACTGGTCGCTACGACGTCAGGTGAGCAGACGCACTGCGGCACTGCGTGAAGAGTTCTCACAGCGCAAACGTGTCGAACAGGCCTTTGATAATAGTGAACAACGTTATCGTACGCTGTTTGATTCGGCATCGGATGCGGTGCTTATCTTGAAAGACGGAAAATTTGTTGAATGCAATGATGCAGCAACCAATATGTTTGGAGATAGTCGGCAGCAACTTATTGGGCAATCTCCCTCTCGTTTTTCACCGCCCTGCCAGCCCGACGGTCATAACTCCGAGGAAAAAGCAGATGCCTTGATTACCACCTGCCTGGATGGTACACCGCAGATGTTTGAATGGCAGCATCGCCGTCTCGATAACACGCTGTTTGATGCTGAAGTTAGCCTCAATGCCCATATCGAGAACGACCAGCAATATATTCTGGCGATCATTCGTGATATTACCGAACGCAAGCGCATCGAACGCCTCAAAGATGAGTTTATCTCCACAGTCAGCCATGAAATCCGCACGCCTCTAACCTCGATTCGTGGTTCTTTGGGATTAATCAAGGGAGGGGTAACAGGTGACCTGCCGCAGAAAACCAGCGAAATTCTGGATATCGCCTATCATAATACGGAACGCCTGCTGCTATTGGTGAATGATCTACTCGATATCCAGAAACTGGCGTCCGGCACTATCCGGCTGGAACAGCGGACGTTCGATTTAGCTGCATTTCTTGATCAGGCCATCATCGCCAATCAGTCCTATGGCGACCAGTACAAGATTGAGTACCAACTGCAAGCGGTAGCAACGATTACCATCACAGCAGACTATGAACGTTTAATGCAGGTAATGAACAATCTCCTGTCCAACGCCGCTAAATTCTCACCGCAAGGCGATGTTATCAACATCAGTGCCGAGCAGCATGGATCGATGGTGCGGGTGTCAGTAAAAGATCATGGCCCCGGTATTCCACACCAGTTTCGCCCTCAGGTGTTCGAGCGCTTTACGCAATCGGATTCCTCTGACACACGCCAGCGCGGCGGCACGGGGCTAGGGCTAAGTATCGCCAAAGCAATCGTTGAACTACATGGTGGCACCATTGGTTTTCATACCATGCTAGGAGAAGGCACTGAATTTTACTTTGAGCTTCCAGTGGATGCATGAGATCCGAGCCAAAGTTCGCATGCGCGTTGCGGTGGCCTGCTCCGCTCCACTGCTTTCCAGTATTTCTCTATTGTTGAACTTTCCAGCTTCCATCGGCCTGACGACAACTCGTACCAAAAACACTCTCTTTTTTGCCGCCAATCATTGCATCCACCGTATATTCACGACAGGGACCTGCCGTTGTTTCGTAGGTGCGCGTAGGCACAACGGTGTACTGGTTGCCGCTATCAGGATTGTTCCAGGTTGAAGGTACGCCGGTGCGTACTGTTTCCATGGCATGTGCCGTCTTGATCCGATCACTTTCATCCATTGACCGTCCAATCGAACCGCCGATCGAAGACCCGACGATGGTGCCTACTATAATGGCGGCAGTACGGCCATGCCCCCCGCCGATTTCAGAGCCGAGTAACCCACCTAATACGCCGCCGACGACCATTCCCGTCTGCTCCTGGCTAGGCGGTGTTGCGCACCCCGATATTAATAGTGCGCCGGAGAGAACAATACTGAATAGAGATTTAACTTTCATATCATGGCTCCTTTTTAGGGTTTGATCATGCGATTCTCCAAGGTCAATTGTGGATCATCACGCCGATACCAAAACGAAAACTCGTATCGGGAGTATCGTTTTGTTTACTCCAAAGGTAGTGCTCATTGATTTTAACTAGCGGATAAGTGTATTCGCTTTCGCCAATCTTGCCGCTGTTTGTACCTTGCAGTATGCCGCGGATGGTGATTAAACGCCCCTGAGTATAATCGGTGGTCTCCAGATAATCCTCTTGTTGCGCTAAAAAGCGTCCCAACGGTGTTTTGTCAACGAGTGGTCTTTGGCTGGAGTCCAGCGGGTAAGCCAGAACTTCAAACTGAGTGACCTCCTTGAGGTTTGCGCTGGCGATGATGATACCGCCCCACAATACCTGATCCCCTTGCAGTGCTTCACTCTCAACCACCGCCTGTTGCGGTGTGATGCTGAGATCAATCGCACTGGTATCATATTTCGGCCCCGTCGCGCAGGCAGCTAACAGCACAGCAAAAAATAGTAAAGTCAATATGTTGTGTTTACCGATCATAGCGATATGTCTAAGGAACCTCTGATTAATTCATGAACGGTAGCGATGAGTCCAAAATATCCAACTGCTGCGTTGCTAATCTTAGCAATAGGCCCGCTACTGAGTGCCCCTTGGGTATTCCTTGCGATTCGCGCCTTGCATTTGAATATTTTGACTCTCATCTCTATCCGCCCAGAATTAATCAGAGGTTCCTTAACGATGCCGTGGATGAATCGGGCGGAATGGATAAGGATAGGGATAGTAGTAGTAAGGCCAGGGATCATAATAGCGCCACGATGGCGGATAATCTGGAAAAAGGATCTCAGGCTCAATCATCCACATGTATGACCCTGTCACCGCGACCACTGGAAACGTATATTGATACTCACCAATAGGGCGTGTCACCTGCTGCTCGATAGTACCAACCACCGTTAACAGGTGGCCTACCTCGTACACAGCTGGATCGGCAAACCCTGCAAGGCTGGCAATGAAACGTCCGCCACTGCTATCCTGCTGCCGAGGTTTGCCATTCCGACCCAACTCGCGACTTATTACCTCTATCCAGGTCTGTGAGGCTTTGTTTTCCACCTGAGTGATCATGCCGCCCCAGCGCACTTCAGAATTGATAAACAGTACTGGATTCGCCTGCACCTCGGCCACTGTTAGATTGACGGATGGGACCTTGCTGATGGATAACGGCGGTTTACTCGCGCAGCCAACGAACATCATAAGAATGAGAAAGAACCATAAATATTTCATGTCATGCCTCGCAAAAAACATGGTGTAGCAGTAACAAGTCTTATTATTTTAGACCCTATTCCTTACCATTTATAGCACTGATATATGGCTACGCTGCATCTTTTATTTTATCACCTAAAGAATTAATAAATAACTATATCTTATTGAAATATTTATATTATATATAGATAATGAGGTGATGATTTTTCTGCTTTCAGAAAAACCTGCGTGTCATTCAGGCCATCGCATGTTCGTGTGATACTGCAGTGTCACAACGCCCCACTTTAACAAAGGGGGATTGAGGGGAATTATAAATGGAGATTTACTTCGCAGGTGATCAGGCCCGCGACATAAACTTGCCCGTGGCGGTATTGACCTTAATCACTTCACCGCTCGTCAGGTATTCCGGTACCTGAATTTCTATGCCGGTGGAAAGCGTAGCGGGCTTGGTGCGGCTGGTCGCGCTGGCTCCCTTGATAGCTGGCGCGGTATCGGTAATCGTCAGTGCAACCGTCTGAGGTAACTCAATCCCCAACAGCTCATCGTCTATCAACAGGGCGATCATTCCTTCCAGGCTTTCGCTGATGTAACCCGCCACATCGGCCAGCTCTGCACCATTGATAGTGAACTGTTGATAGTCCTCGTTATCCATAAACACATAGTCGTCGCCGTCCATATAGGAAAACTGCACATTACGTTTTATCAGCTCGACTTCCTTGAGGAAATCGTCCCCCTTAAACCCCTGCTCCAGCTTCTGTTTTGTACGAGCATGGTTAAAACGCACTTTATACAGTGTGGATGCACCGCGCGCAGAGGGATTCTGCACATCGATCTGCATTACCACATAAGGTTGGTCATTAATCTCTACCACAGACCCTTTCTTTAAATCACTGGCTTTTGGCATAGTACACTCGAGTTATCGATTTTAAGGCGTAAAATTGTCCTGAATTCTACCAGATAATGGGCTAATCGACAGCAGCCGCTTCTCGCTCACGCTTCAGCCGACGCGCTTCTTTTTGCGAATCACCCCCCCCCCTGTCAAGATAATAGAGGTAAAACCCAGAAACCCCCGGAAAGAGTAGAATGAATATGATCCCGGTAATCTTTTGCATGACCGGTGACCACGGCCACACATAGACGAGCCGCTGTATCGCATAGGCCCACATCACAATTCCGCACAGCACGATGCCGGCCAATAAGGACTCCCTGACCATTACGCCAACACCTGCGTCGATGATGCCCTCTTTAACTAAAACAGGTGTCAATACAAAAGTGATGATCAACGCCGGTATCAGCATCATCAACGCCCAGTAACACACTGCATATAATCGATTATCTATTTTCATAATGCGTGTCGATGTTACGTGGGTATTGGTAAGTAATGAAGCGAATCAAGGGTTTATTGTAGGGGATCGAGCAGAACCGTGCTAGAGTTATCAACTCTTTGAAACAACATTTCCCGAATGTTAGATCAGCCAGCAATTACCCTGTTATTATGCGCTTTCTATTATTCAATTAATTCTGCTGTTATGACCTTTAATACATCATTGCGAAACCTTCGCAGACGTTATCGCGAACCCGTCTTTAGATTTCTATTTAAGCTCTTCTTTTATCTGCCTCGTTCAATGACCTATCGTTTAGGCAACTTTATTGGCTGGTCATTGTGGTTAAGTAATGGTACCACTCGCAACATCACTGAGATTAACCTCGGCCTCTGCTTGCCTGAAAAGGATAAAGATGAGCGGTGTCGGATCGCCAAAGAGAGTTTGCGCAACCTGGGTAGAGCCATCACAGAAACCCCTTTTCTCTGGACCGCATCACAACAAAAAATACTGGGTAGCGTGGTGAGTGTTGAAGGCGAAGCGCATATCGAAAAGGCCATGGCAGAAAAACGTGGGATCATCTGTTTAACCCCCCACCTGGGTGCGTGGGAGATTATAGGGCTCTATCTTTCGATAAAGTATCCGATGATCTGTCTCTACAGTCCACCCGACATGAGCACACTAGAAAACATCATGCTTAAAGGCCGCACACGCTTTGGGCTGAAACTCGCTGCGACAGATACTCGTGGCGTCAGGGTATTACTGACAGCCCTGAAAAAAGGGGAAATTCTGGGTATCCTGCCGGATCAGGATCCCGGCGAGGTCGGGGGTGCCTTTGCACCGCTTTTTGGCATACAGACCAACACCATCACATTAGTCACGCGCCTGGTGCAAAAGACAAACGCCGCCCCAATTGTTTGCTTTGCTGAGCGACTCCCGGCAGGCAAAGGCTACGTGATTCATTTTCAACCTGAACTCATGCAGGTTGGCGGTGAAAGTCTGGAGGTCTCACTTGCGGAAATTAATAGGGGTATCGAATCTGTTATCCGTGAATACCCTGAACAGTATCAGTGGGGCTATAAACGTTTTAAAACGCGACCAGCAGGCGAAGCGCAAGTTTATTAGTCAATTGCCATGTCATTCCGGCATTTTTTTAGCCGGAATGACGTGGCAAAAGAGGCTAATACTGCCTGATCAGAACATAACGTCGAGCCTACGCGTCTGTTTAGCAATCGCTATTTTCACCACGCGAATTTTTGCTAATGCGATATCCCTACGGGCGACCTTATCGGGAGGGCTTAACACGGTGCCAAGTGCTGTTTCAGCGTGCTCAGCTCGATCCTGATATTGCCCCAATCGAGCATACTCACGATCTTGCCGCGCGATACGCTGGTTGACGAGCGCCGCATCGGTGGAGGTCATTGACGCTTCCTCAGTCTCTTCTAAAGCGTTTATTCTCGCTGTACTATCTGCCACTCGAGCAACAACTCTATCCACTTCAGTTTCCTGTGAAGCTAAAATATCCTCTGTGGTGTGAACTCCCTCAGGTAAATCTATTTCGAATGGATTCCATTCAGCACGCGGATCTGCGCGTAACTGGCCGTCCCATATTACCGCGGCTTTGGGCCCCGCTGGTGTCATAAAAAAGTAGGCCCCCATAAAACCAACATAGGCCAACTCCCCGACTTGTCCTTCCCATCGCTTTTCGGCTTCATTGATGGTGTAGTAAACAATGTTACCTCTTGGATGTGCTTGCGTTCGGCCTTTGGTAAGGGTGATCTCTGCTGCTGCAATTTTATCTGCCGTTAGTGCGGTGATCTGTCCATGCCGCATACTCACAAGACCGGCGCCAACCGCTTCGGTCGATTCCTCTACAATCGTGCCGACACCGCCCAGTGCACCCTCAAGCGAGCTTATGATACCAGCCCACTGCTCTTGTTCGGCAGGAGGGTAAATGGTGACAAATTTAGGCAGTGATGCAGCATCGTTGACATCAAATTTATGGCTCACATCAACCGCTTTCAACCTTGGGCTTACCGCCGCCACGGCGGCAGCCCTGTTTGCTTTGATTACTCCGATATGCGCCTTCCAGTCAACGTCTTCCCCGCTTGAGTTCGCGCCGGTGTACGCCATGTATTGGCCATTGACCGGGCCGTGACACCCCTGTTCTCTGAGACTCCCGGCTAAATCTTCATCTAATGCTAATTGAATGGGAAGCGCCGTTTTTGTGCTGAGTATCTTTGAGTCGGCTTTCTTACGTTGTAGCGTGCTGTCGTCAGGTTGCAATTGCGTATTGCTTGCTGCATTTAATGCTGCGGCACCCATGACATCCGCTTCTGATTCCAGTTCAGCACTATCATTTATATTGATACTACCCTTCATTTGAAGCGTTGGCTTTACCCTGCCTTGCTTCGCTTGTGGGGCATTTTGGACAATGCCCTGTAAAGCCTTCAATTGCGCAGCCTGAAGACTATTATTCATCATTGCTTGCAGCCTTCTTTGAGCAACAGCCTCAGGTCGATTGTCTACAAACTGTGACGTAGACTCACCACTGCTCTGTTTTTGGGAAGGCTCATTCGCAATGGATTGGCTTTTATTTTTATCTTTTTTATCAGCGTAAGTATTCACATTATTCCTTTTCAAGTCTTCGTCCATAACAAACAAAATTAATAATAAAAAGGAGTGGAGAAATTAAATTTTTACCTTTCCATCAGCCTTTATTCTTTTCCACGGCCTGCCTCGCGTTACTTACCCTAATTTCACATCCATTTAGCATAGGCTCCTTTCGGTTGCGGTCATTGAGAGGAAATCGACGACCCTTTTGATTTTAGATAAAAGTCAGACAAGCATAGCAAAAAAATGACGAGCCGCCTTATCTACTCATAAATCGTTACATTCACTTGCGCTAACGCAGACCAGTCGTTATATAAGTAAGGTGCTATGAATTTTACTTATTGCACTCTACGGACTATCGTTATTATTACTATCAGTTTTGGAGTATCACCTTGTCATTTCAACATATTAGTATTGATGATTTTAAAACCTTATCTCGCGAAAAATCGATAACATTAATTGATATTCGAGATGCGCAATCCTTCGCAACAGGTCATATTGAACATGCAATTCATATTAGTGATGCCAATGTCGCTGATTTTATCGCTCAGGCAGACCTGGATAAACCGCTGGTGGTATGTTGCTATCATGGCAACAGCAGCCAGGGTGCCGCCGATTATTTCAGCCATCAGGGTTTTGAAGAAACCTATAGTCTGAACGGCGGTTATACAGACTGGCTACAACAAAAAGCTTGATACATACTCTAAAGATTACATGTAGCCTGGGCTGAGCTTATAGCGAAACCCAGGGGATTAAGATAGATAGTCTATATAATTGCCCGATTAGATTATGTGAACGGAAGATCGGGGGCAAAGCACAGGCTCCACTTTTTATAATCCCATGCTGCACTCTAACCCTGAATTTTATTCTACTTAGCCTTGCCCTTTTGTCCCTGTTCTTTCTCATTCATCATCTGCACCAGATTAGATGCCCCCAGAATTGCAGCCGCTCCTTCAAAGCCACCTGTTTGTCCCATTACCTGTACCATTGGTACCTTAATGATATCTGGCTGATCTTTGGCAATCGCCAGCGATTCTTTTAACATCTGCAACTGCAAAGTCCGGTCTTCTCCTAAAACCTCTACCTGCGCCTTCTGGCCTTTAGCAATCTCAATCAACTTGAGTTTTTCACCCTCACCTTCCAGTTTCAAACGTGTCTTTTGATGCTCCGCGGCCTGCTTCTCGATTTCCGCCTTAACGAGGATCTTCTGTTGGTCCGCCGTGGCTCGATCTCGCTCAACTTTGATACGCTCTCCCTGAGCGGCCTGTTCTTCTCGATAAGTTTGTTGCAGCTGTGTCGCCAGTTGTTTTCTCAACGTCGCTACCAATAATTCAGGCGGAATAGCAGGCTCTCCAAGACGAACCTCTTGAATGGTCACGCCCGCTTTTTTTGCCTCACCGACAATGACCTCCTCCAGGAGCGAGGCAAGTTCATCGCGCTTTTCTACAAAGTCCAATACCTTACGATCACGCGAACCACCAATGGTGCGTAAGATATCGCGTATCGCCGGGGTTACAATAAGGTTTTCAACGTCATCAATACTCCCCACCGAGGCGACAACTTTAGGCGCATCTTTGGGATAGACCTGCGTAATCACCCTCAACTCAACTGGAAAGGTCCACCCCTCTACCCGAACGTTGATCGCCTGGTCTGCCGCATCCTTAGGCACTGGAATCTGCTTTTTTGTTTCAAGCTGAGTAATCGAACCGTTATCTTCAACCTTCAAATTAATGATGCGTTGAGTATAGCCGCCTTTGTATGCCCATGTTTGCACTCTGGTTGGAATGATAGTGGGAACATACGCCTTTGGATTAAGGTAGTAGCGTCCCGGCGTCAACGGTATATCCCACACCCCGATACAACCCTTTGGCACAATCGGGGTTGCGACATTGGCATCCGCCTTACCCTTGGAGGCGGCTATCGGGTCTGGACAGTTCTCGCTCTCCTGCACATTTGAACGAATCACGGCCACCTGCCCCGTAGGAACATCCAGTGCATCCATCGCTTTCACCTGAAACAGATAGTGATTTAAGCGATATTTTCCTGGGCGTAGCACTGTCAACTGTGGCCCTTTCTGTCCGTTTCCTTCTGTCAAATAATGCCTGGCATCAAGCATCTGTTCAAATTGATCATCCTGCCAGGCTTCAGCAATAAACTGCCCTTCACGCAGTGGCTTGCCATCTTTAGTGGTGACGAACCCCAGCGAACCATCTGGAATTTCGATGATGGGTAGCTCTTCAACATCATAGATCACTCGTACAAAAGGGATAAAATGAAAACCTGGACCAAGGATATCCGCCTGAGGGCCTTTCTCTCCGTTTACTGAAATAATATGCCCCGGTGGCAGATCGGCTGCCAGATAGATCCGTTTAAGATGACCAGTGCCATCTGAATCAATGATCACAAATGAGCGTGTGATAAATCCAACAAACCCCGCAACGATGATGATCTTGGCTGCCAGACCAGGCTTAATTTTAAATTTCTGCTCAACAAACTCACCCACCGGCCCTACCCGGGTCAACATCAGGATACCCAGGAATATAGCGAGAATTGAAAGACCTACTGTTATCATTTATTTTCCTTATTTATGTTATTAGGCGGATCTGCATTACAGCAGTAAATTATCCCGTCGATTTCCGAAACAACTCTTATTCATTAAAATAAACCCGATTCCCCAGCCCACTGTTCGCCACCACGATATCCAGATCCCCATCGCTATCCACATCACTCAAAGCAATAGAGATACTGTTGTTCATGCCCATCGCCAGGCCGCTATCGGTGAAGTTATCCGCACCCCTGACCATCATTAGCGACCACCATATCAAGATCTCCATCACTATCGATGTCTCCAGGGCGAATTTCGGAACTGTTATTCTTACCAAGCGACTGAAGCGAATCTGTGAAGCCACCCAGGCTATTATTCATAAAAACCTGATTATCTGCCCGGAGCATTCAGGCTCAGAGTAAAAACTCTCACTTCCTGATGTCCACTATGCGGCAAACAACACCGTGGAAGCCACAGAGACCGCTTCGGATCGAATTCCGCCACTATATATCACCCCACTATTTCTCTTCGCATTAAGCCCGTAAGGCGCAATAACCAACGAGACTGTGAAAGTATTTGTCTTTACGTATTCAGGCATGATGCCAGACTGGCGTAACTTCAATAATACTTAGAAAACAACCCAGGTAAGCCAAAAAATGACTTAGCAGCGACTAGTTTGATTGCAATAAGCTATAAACTGCTTAATACCGAGTAGATTTATCACTCGGGTAAAGTTATAAGTCATTGCCATCAGGCTCCACTCACCTCTTACCTTGGCCAAACCACGCAATAGAAAATGATCCCAACCCGCTCTTCGCTTTAGCGTGCCGAATGGATGCTCCACTGCACTGGACCTTTCCCGCATGATTCTGGGGTAGCTAGCCATACGCTCACGATGTACATCCAATATATCTTCGTATTCTCCCCGCGATATTCGTCTATTTTTACTTTTAGGCGGGAGACACTGCTCACGAATAGCACAGCGACGACAGTTGGATTTAAGGCTAGCGTAGCATTGCTGCCACTGATTGTTTTGGTAATGGGGTTTGCTTGTCGGTTTTAATATGCATTTGGCTGGGCAATGAAAAACATCTTGCTCTGCATCATATTGAAAATCTGCACGTTTAAAGCGCGTATTTTTTGCCGACTTTCTTTTTGGCTCTGGTACATAGGGTGTGATTTTATCATCAAGACAAGCTTTAATTTGTGCCCCTTTGTAGTAACCCGCGTCTGCCAACACCTCAATATGCGCTACCTGTAGTGCTTCACGTGCCTGTTGAGCCATTGGATATAGCTGTTCAAGATCCGTTGGGTCGGTGGTTACTTCTGTGGCTATTAGCAAGTGGTGCTTACTGTCAGAAACAATTTGGACATTATAACCTTGTGTTTTTTGTCCTCGCTTACTCAGCAGTCGGGCATCATTATCCACGGTCGATCGCTGAGTCCTTCCCTCAGATTCCAGCCCTTGTAACTGAGTGAGTTTCTCCTGCTTTTTTTCACGTAGGGCTTTCAATTTCTCAGCTAAATCAGGATCATCTTTTAGCGCACCATCGATAGGTTCTTCTTTATCTGACTGATCCAGCTGAGCCAGCCATGCTTCAATGCTGGCGTCCAACTGATTGATTTCACGATTAAGCCCTTTGACAGTGATAAAGCTCCTGGCACTCACATTACCTTTAAAAAAGCTACCATCAACCGCCACCCGCTCACCGCCAAACAATGCCAGTTCCCTGCACATCAGGATAAAGTGCCGGTGCGTACGCCGTAGCGCGTGACTATTATCTTTTCTGAAATCCGCAATCGTTTTATAGCTAGGGACTAATTTTTGTAACAACCACATCACTTCAATATTCCTATGGCACTCTTTTTCCAAAAGACGACTACTACGAACCCTATTTAGATAACCGTAAAGATAAAGCTTTAATAAGATTTGTGGTGAGTAGGCAGGCTGTCCTGCGGCATTGATATTGATTTGAGTTTTACTAAACCCCAGCGCTGATAAATCCAGTGATTCCACATAGGCATCGATGGCACGTACGGGGTTGGTTTCTGAGAGATATTCTTCCAAACGTTCTGGGAATAATATCGCTTGCTCTCGGCTTTCACCGCATTTATAGCGTCGATGATTCATGTTTTATCGCATGGCTGTGAATATGCCTGTAGTATAAATCTAAATGAATACTTTCACAGTCTCTATCGCTTATTGACGCCCTACTTTGTGCGCCTTATTTGTTGATCCCTTAATCTCGCACATATACTGCTCGTCAAGTGGCGGTGAAAAATACCGCTCCTGCAAGACATGCCCTTTCCTGGTCACGCGCTCGGAGTTGGCTGCTTAACGAAGGCATTGTTTGCGGTTTGTTCGGTGACAGATGCGGGCAGCGCCGAGCGTAAATAGTAACCACAGCAGACTTAATCCTGATCCACCGCCGCCACTATTTTCACTACTGTTGCTAGTCTCGGCGCTTGTTGCCGGACTGCTATTGACGCCTGTTGCTGTGATAGGCGCAGAGGTGACACCGCCGGGGTCTTTAATGATGCTGTTAACCTGCTGGTCAGCATCATTAGGGCCGCCATCTTCAATCGTTAATCGGATGCAGTCATACCCTGTGGTAAGACCAGCAATATATGCAGTGTCTTCAGGGGTGGGGCAGATGTCGTTGACCTTGCTGGCAGATGCGAGACGGTTGTTGGCATTTTCTGTAAAGGTGACCCAGCCTGTATGGGCCATGTATTTTCGGTAGATCGCGTTTTCCGGAATCGAATTCGCTAGCGGAATAACGATGCTGGCACTCTGCCCCGGTGTCATTAGCCCTGCGATCTCAAAATCAAAGATTTCATTAGGCAGGTTTTCATCATCGACCGGATAAAGTGCCGGGCCACCATTGGGCCCACCGTGCGCTTCGATATCCGCTAGCGTGACCCTGTCCCCACTTTTACCGCTGGCGATGATGATGCCGCCGCTGCGTAGATTGAGTCCTTCTGCCACATGTGGCGTGTTAGTTGTAACAGGCGTTTCAGGCAGCGTATTCGCGTGAGGCGTGGTGCTGGTGGTAATAGACTCGAACGGCGCAAGGGGTGGGCTGTTTACCTCGATAGTGTATACGATTAGATTATCAATAGAGGGTGGTGTGTCGAACAGAGGAGGGCCCCATTCAAAAGGGGCAGCTTCTACATCGGAAGAATTTGTACTGAAAGTGGAAGTGCTTGAGCCCACGCTGTCAAAGACAAGTGAGATGCCATTATCGAAGGTGTGTGCGAACTGGATGGCTTCTTCAGTGTCAGTTACGGCTGGCGCAGTAATATCGCTCACATTAATCACAGTGTCGATGGTGTATGTCACGCTATCGGTTGCAAGCAGATCGGTCACCTGAGCCTTGATGATATAGACTCCTGCAGGAATGTTGGCAGGGTCAAAGGACATTGTTTTTCCATTTGTACTCATGGTAGCGAGGATGCTGTTATCAGTTTCGCTCCAGTCAATCAGATAGCGGTGTTCTGGGTTATTGGCACGAATGATAAGGGTGACGAGGGTGTTGAGTGCGCTTGAATCATTTGATTCAGTATCGTTATCAATGAAGCGTGTGCTTTCACCGCCCTGAGTCACGACGATATCCAGCTGTGGTGGCACTTGTGTTTCGGATATTAATACGCGTTTTGTGATTCGATGCCCCAGCGTTGTGTTTTCGGTGGCAGGTTGCTGCAACGTGAAAACAATATCCTCCAGGAGTTCATTATTGATCTCATCACTCGCAACATTAAAGATGATCGTTCCGAT
>CALZMY010000105.1 GCA_945788675.1 uncultured Gammaproteobacteria bacterium
CTGCACCAGGTACAACACGACCAACAAACATGCCTATGGTACGATTACGTGTGGCGATAACATGCAATACGTGAGTATCCTCACCATGCTGCACTACAGCACGATTCTGATTTAACGCCCATGAAAATAGGCCATCTTCAATCCAGCTATCCATGAGCTGACTAAATGATGCCTTCGATCTTTCTGGTTGGCACGAATAAAATTCAAACTCAAAATCTTCATTTGCAATTAAGAAAGCATGCGCCTGCAATGAAAAAAGTTTACGAATTCGAATACTGGCCGCATCAAAAATAGCATCGGTAGTGATAGGCCCAGAGGTTTTAGTGATAACATCATCGGGTGTTGCTAATTCACGTAGGCCATCGATAAGCTGTGTATATGACGCCATTAACTGGGACATGTTATTTCTCTTATCATCGGAACTATCGATATCTCTTTCCATAACCTAACCGCCCAGCACAAAGTCGACCGCGACCATGTATTGTTTATCCAGTTCCTCGGCAATCAGGCCAACATTACCCTCTTCCACTCCAAGCAACTGCCATGCCCTGGGCCACATCGGCGGCGTAAATTTTTCACCGCTATCAGCCGACTGCAGTGCATTAGCCAGAATATCTGCTACGTGCACTGTTGCTGTTTCTATAACATATTCTTTTGCGCCCACCGGCGCGTGATGGCAGGTAGTTGTCTCAATAAGGCGCGCAGGAAGCTTCCACTCTTTAAGTAATAAACCTCCCAACAACGCATGATTGAATCCAAAGACATTTTGTTCTGCCTGATAAAGTAATGTGTGATTTTCAAGGCAATCTTTGAGTAACTCACCCATCTCTACAGACCTTTCCTTATACAACACCAGGCGGCCAATATCATGTAACAGTCCCGATACAAACGCGGTCTCCACATTGGCTTCTCGTCTAAGCGTCGAGATCACTCTGCATGCCACCCCACAGGCAATACTGTGTTGCCAAAAGGACTTCATATCAACCAGTTCTTCCGGAAGGTCTTTAAACACACCGACAATTGAGCTTGCCAGCACGATCTCCCTCAATTGCCGCGTACCAATCAATGTGACGGCTTGAGTGACTGTCTCGATCTTTCCCGGATAGCAAAAAAATGAACTATTTGCTAATCGCAGTATTCTTGCAGTAAGCGCGGTATCTTCACTCAATATATCCGCAAGGTATTTACTTGATGACTTGGGATTACCCATTGCAAGCTCAATCTTCGTGTAGATCTCTGGCAGTGACGCAACCTGTGTTATGCCAGCAACGAGCCTTTGTGGATTAGGCTGGCTCATGTATCAGCAGCACGTTTTTTAATATAGCGTTGTATCCACAATGCAATCAATTCAGTAAAAAACGGGTGTTCCAGATCGACATGCCTAAATATATTCTTGGCCGCATGATTCGCCTCTTGCTGCAATTCTGGGTGGGCATCAATAACAGCCTGAAGAGATGTCACACCCTCTTCGCCCTCGATTTCAACCTGAACGATTCCCCAGGTCTTGAACACCTTAAGATGTTTCTCAGTGAGATCCATCCCTGCCTTGAGCAACATGCGCCCACTACGGTCTTTAACATCGGATGACAACACCATTCCAGCTTCAACATCACTAATTGTTAGTTTTGGCATAAGCTGATTAACTGACTCATTACATGAACACTCCCACACATCACATTTTCATAGTGACGTGCACGATATTATTTTTGTCGCTTTCTGTCGTATAATATGGCGGTATATTTGTACAAACATTTAGTTAATTGTCGCTTTAATCTATAAATATATGCAGTTAAAAGACTGCTGATTAATTGACGAGCAGCAGCTATAAGCCCGCACTTAATTAGTGGCTTTAATGAAGCTGGGTTAATTTCATCTTCAAACACACCATCTAATCACTGATCTGGCGAAAGCAGTAAAGCAACAGAGAGAAATTCAGCCCTGGTTTCCCCTATTTAATTCGCATGTTAGATATTCTTTATCAGGATAAATCGTTGGTAGCCATTAATAAACCGGCCGGGTTACTGGTACACCGCTCTATGATTGACCGCCATGAGACACAATATGCACTACAGATAGTGCGTGATCAGATTGGTCAGCGCGTCTATCCAGTTCACCGGCTGGACAAACCCACCTCTGGTGTTTTGCTATTCGCGCTGAGCGCCGAGATTGCCCGCCTGATGACAGAGATCTTCACTGCTCGCGAAACACAAAAAGAGTACCTCGCTATCGTGCGTGGCTATTCTGATACACACCAGGTGATTGACTACCCTCTCAAAGAGACCCTGGATAAGATGACTGATCGACAGGCAGAACAAGATAAAGCGGCACAACGCGCCATTACCGAATATCGGCGTCTGGCAACTGTAGAACTCCCACATGCCATTGGTCGCTACCCAACCGCGCGCTATTCGTTAATCAGGGCCTGGCCGAAGACAGGACGCAAACATCAAATTCGCCGCCACATGAAACATATCTTTCACCCGATAGTGGGAGATACCACCCATGGCGATGGCAAACATAACCGGCTGTTTCGCGATGCTTTTGATTGTCAGCGCCTGCTACTGCATGCAACCAGACTTGGTTTTATCCACCCGCTGAATGGCGAATCAGTCCTGCTCGATGCGCCATTGGACGTACCCTTTTCGCGTATAGTAGAGATGTTCCGCTGAAACAATGCGCCATCTGGTCTTCACCCCAGACACATTGGCACTCATGATCAACATTACGAAACATAACGACGATATTCCCCCATAATCTGACGCGAGTAGCATGGCCAATACCTCCTTGGCAAAATGAGAATGTAACCCAGATCTTTCAGTGCGAAGTAAATTGAGATCAAACTGCATTAATTTCTAATGTGGTCGCTATATTTATTCAATGGTCAGAAAATGCTATTTAGCCATAGTAGATATAAGGGGTTGGGATTATGCTCAGTGCGGCCGTGGGTATATATATGATCAAAAACGTAAAATTTATGGGCTACTGGTTGGTTTAATATTTAAACGTCAACAAATGAGCTCTGGATTTACTACCTCGTACGACAGGATTGTCAGAAATAGATGGTTGATATAATTTCAACATTACGTGCCAGACTCCTCTTGCTGGTAATGTTCGCTGTTATTCCAGCACTGCTTTTGATTGTCTACACGAATCTTGAGCAACGCCAGGAAAAAATAATCGCGGTACAGCAAAATGCGATACATGTAGCCCAGCAAGTCTCACAAAACCAAAACCAGTTATTTTCTACTGCCCAACAGCTGTTGATTGCTCTTGCACAACTGCCCGAGATCCATCAACACGATGTGGCCGCATGCAAGAAGCAGCTTGCCGACATACTGCAGCAGTTCTCTGAAACGTACATTCAGTTTTCAGTATTTAAGCCAAATGGTGATCTATTTTGTTCTGCACCCGTCAATAACAAAATGATTAATATCGCCGATCGCGACCATTTCAAACAGGTGATCGCAACACATAAAATGGCCACGAGTGGTTATGTAATCAGTCGCCTGTTGGACAAACCATCAGTCTTTTTTTCCCAGCCTGTGCTGAACAATAATGACGAAATAGTAGCACTAATCAATGTGGGTATGGACCTGAGGTGGGTAACTAAGCTGATTAAAGATGTACAGTTACCGCAAGGCAGTGTTTTGACGGTGTTCGATGCCAACGGCATTACACTGGCACGATATCCCGAACCTGAAAAATGGCTTGGCAAAGCAGTGCCGGAACAGGCAATAGTCACTCTACTAAGGCAGACAGGCAATGAGGATACAACCACGCTGGATGGGCCTGACGGCATCACCAGACTCTATGGATTCCGACCCTTAAGCACACAGAAAACAGATGCCTATGTTGCTGTAGGTGTGCCGTTATCTTTGGCGCTTGCTTCGGCTAATGATGCCCTTTTGAGAAACCTTGTACTACTGGGCCTGGTGACATTATTTGCCATTATCGCCGCCTGGCTTGGTAGTAAATATTTCATTGCACGACCGATTGATGCCCTGGTGAATGCTGCCGGTCAACTAAGCAATGGGGACCTAAGTGCCCGTGTAGCACTAACAAAGGGCACTGGAGAGCTGAAAAAACTCGCTCATGCATTTGATCTCATGGCCACATCACTGCAACATAAAGAAACAGAAAGGGCTCGTACCGGAAAGGCACTTGAGGAAAAAGAACTGCACATGCGAATGTTCATGCAGTCCACCAGTGATTGCATCTGGAACTGGGATATGGCCGCCAATACGGTGGAGCGCAGTATAGGCTTTAAACGGTCATTCGGCTACGATGAACCGGCGATGGATCCCAGCCCCAAATGGTGGATGGAACGACTCCACCCAGATGATAAGGAAAACATATTACAAACCTTTGAAGCCGCCGTAGCTGATGGTCGATCAACCTATCGTTATGAATACCGTTTCAAATGTAAGGATGGCACGTATGCCGTCATAGATGATCACATCTGTTTCATTCGTGATGGTAAAGGCAAGGCCACACGCGCCCTCGGCGCCATGAGAGACATCACCGAACAAAAACGGGCAGAAGAGTCTATGCGCATGGCGGCATCGATCTACCAATCGAGCACAACCGCCATCATGCTCACGGATAAAGATAACCGCATTGTTGACGTCAACCCAGCCTTCACCCGCATCACCGGTTATGAATGTGACGAAATCGTTGGCAAGAATCAAAATATATTACAATCCGGAAAACATGACGAACCGTTCTACCGGGAAATGTGGCACGAAATTCTGAACGACGATCAGTGGCAAGGTGAAATTTGGGACCGCCGCAAGAATGGCGAAATTTACGCCAAATGGACAAACATTAGTGTCATACGTCATCCGGATGGCAGCGTGTACCGCTATCTCGCACAATTTTCAGATATCACAGAGAAAAAGCATAAAGACGAGCTTATCTGGACTCAGGCTAATTATGACATACTGACCAATCTTCCCAACCGCCGTCTGCTCAGCGACCGTCTGGAACAGGAACTTAAAAAGGCGCGCCGCAACAAACTGCCATTGGCAGTGTTGTTTATCGACCTAGACCGATTCAAGGAGATCAATGACACTCTGGGGCACGCCAAAGGAGACCTTCTGCTGGTAGAAGCGGCTCACCGCATCTGCGGATGCGTGCGCGAAACCGATACCATTGGCCGCCTCGGTGGAGATGAATTTACCGTAATCTTGCCCGAATTTGGCGACCGACTACACATCGAACGAATTTCACAGGCCATCATCGATGCGTTGAGCAAGCCCTTTTATTTCGAAAATGATGATAATGGCTACTATATTTCAGCCAGCATCGGTATCACCCTCTATCCGGATGACGCGGAAAATATTGAAGACCTGTTGAAACATGCAGACCAGGCAATGTACCAGGCAAAGCAGGAAGGGCGCCATCGTTTTAGCTACTTTATCGGCTCTATGCAACAGGAAGCGCAGGAGAAACTTGAGCTGACGAATGACCTGCGGCATGCACTAGCACGCCAAGAATTACACGTTTATTATCAACCTATCATCGACCTAAGCAACGGGCGTATTGTCAAATCTGAAGCCTTATTGCGCTGGATACATCCTGATCGTGGCATGGTCAGCCCTGTTATCTTTATTCCCATAGCAGAAGAGTCTGGTTTGATTCATGACATCGGTAACTGGGTTTTTCATGAAGCGATCAACAATATCGAGAAATGGCGTAATAAAATGGGATCCATTTTCCCGGTCAGTGTAAACAAATCTCCGGTACAGTTTGAACACACCACCCAGGAGGTGACATGGTCGGATCAACTGGCAAACCTTCACTTACCAGGAAACAGTATTAATGTAGAAATTACCGAAGGCTTGCTACTCAAAGAGTCGTCCAGGATCAAACAGCGCCTGATGGAGTTCCGTAACGGCGGCATTGAAGTCTCGATCGACGATTTTGGCACCGGTTTCTCAGCACTCTCCTATCTCAGGAAGTTTGACATCGACTATCTCAAGATAGATCGTTCCTTTATCAGCAAACTGACAGAGAACGAAAGCGACAGGGTACTGACCGAGGCCATCATCGTGATGGCACATAAACTGGGCATTCAGACCATTGCC
>CALZMY010000106.1 GCA_945788675.1 uncultured Gammaproteobacteria bacterium
GTAGGCACGGCCTTTAAACTCAAACAAGTGTGCCAGTCACTAGGATATCAGCGTACACCAGGTATTCGTGGATGTGAGTGTTATTTTCCGTAAGCAATATTTTATTCAGCAGTGAAACATTAAGATCAATGTGATGTTGAGGAAAGCGTTCGCATTGATTGCAGAATAACGTCTGTTTTTTCAATAAACACAGTTTCTAATACCGTTAACATGGTGTAATAAATGTACACTTCATGATTTGTGGCCGCTTAAAGTTAGCAATATTGTGGCAGAAGAGGTTTTTTTAAAATGGCTGTCTGTTTGTTGTTAGTTTGTTGTTGTGTAAAGGCTCAAAGGAATAAAACGAATAAAAAGAATAAAAAGGACAGTCATAATTAAAGATTGACAATATACCCGTCTAGACATAATGTTCGCATCAGGAGTTCAAAAAAATCATTGCGTCAAAGGAGTTGACTGATGCCTAAGCCTCGTAAGGCCCTTTTTCTTTTTTCTTCTCTGCAAGAAAGTTTCACGTCGCTGATTACCTCAACCGTTTGAGTTAGAAGTCAGCAAATAGGGGTCTATTATGTTATTCGATTGGGAAGATGAGAAAAGAGAAAAAACACTCAGAGAAAGGGGTGTTGATTTTATTGATGCAGCGCTTGTCTGGGATGATCCTCGTAGGCAGGAAAGATTAGACTTACGCCATAGTTATGGTGAAGAAAGAGTGCAAACTATAGGTAAAGTAAGTTTTGGTATACTCTTTGTTGTGTATACCGAACGCGCAAATGAAGCTGGCCAGGAAGTAATCCGAATTATATCGGCCAGAAAGGCAAGCCGGAAAGAAAGAGAGGAATACGAATCCAGGACTTTTCATGTGAGGAAAATTGTATGAGTAAAACATATACATTAGAAGAGCTAAAGAAAATGAAAAGCCGAACAGATGTGGATCGCTTCAAAAGTACTAGTGAGCAAGAAATTATGGAGCAATCGATATCTGATCCTGATACGCCTTATTTAACTGATGAAGAACTTGGAGAGCTTTCAACCCCAGAAGAAAGGAAGAAAAAAGATGAAAAAGAAAAGTGAAAATTTAAAAACTTTAGAGAAAATTAGAAAAGAGCAAGGGAAAACAAACTGGGCAAAGCTCATCGCTGAGGAAAAAAATGCTAATGTCGAAATGCGGCAGGCACAAAAAACGCGTCGTTGATTCCAACCTTCTATAGATAATAGTATTCGTAATGAATTTAGAAAAATCTAAGAAAAGAATATCTAAGAAAGTAAAGAAGGGCTTTCAGGGGTATCCTATGATTACCATCGCCTATTATGGCCCTAATGATAAGCTTGCAACAAAAGTTGCTGTGGGATTTATCGAAGAGGAGGATGGTGATGTTCAAATGGAAAGGTTTATTACTGAAGGTGATATAAGAGAAGACTTTGCTATTCAATCTGCAATCATCAAAATGATTGACAGGTCTGGTGCGAAATCGGTCACGCTAATGGATAGAATTATTGGTTGTCCTCATGAAGAGGGCATTGATTATCCCGAGGGTGAAGAATGTCCTACATGTGAGTTTTGGCATGGAAGAGATCGCTTTACGGGAAAATTTATTCAGTGAGCATCAGGCGTGACAAGGGTGGTGCTAAGTGGTGTATCTGTAAGGCTTGTTGCTAAATAAATCACTTTGGAGCTAAATCAAGCGATGCTCTGCCTGAAAGGGATTTGCTGGGGATTTAGCCCGCTTCCCTGAAATTGTTTAAAAAACCACCAAATCACGTGAAAAAAGTTTCCCCCGTGGGCAAATGCCCACCCAAAGTTAATGTATTTTCTAGTACTGCTTTCCAACTCTCTGATTTAAAAAATCTTTGAAAATCCTGTTTTCTCCCACCTCTCCGAAAAATAATTTTTTCACCTAAGTATTTGTCTTAAAAGGGGGATTTCGTCACAAATGTGGCTGGTTTTTTCTTGACAGCTAACTAAACGGGTATATAGTGTCGCTAAGTGGATGAAAGTGGTGAATTGTGGGTTTGCCATAACAAAAAGGGGGTCGCGATGTTTCGCGGTGCACATACGCTCAATCTGGATGCCAAAGGCCGTCTGGCGATTCCGAGTAAGTTTCGGGAACGTCTGCGCGTGCTTTGTGATGGCAAATTGATTGTCACCGTCGATCGTGATCAAAGCCTTCTCCTCTATCCACTGCCGGAATGGGAACTGATCGAGGCGAAGCTTGCTGCGATGCCCAATATGGACAAACAGGCGCGCCGGATGCAGCGGATGTTGATTGGATATGCAACGGAGTGTGACATGGACGGAAATCATCGCATCTTATTGCCGCCATCGCTACGTGAATTTGCAGGTCTTGAGAAAAAGGTCGTGATGACAGGACAGGGAAGCAAGCTTGAGCTGTGGAATGAGCAGAGCTGGCTTAAGCGTCGTGATGAGTGGTTAGAAGAGGAAGAAGATGACGCGCCGTTGAGTGACGCACTGGAATCGTTGTCGTTGTAGCTTGAATGATGGATGAAATTGGAGATGAAGCATATCAACACCAGGCGGTTTTACTTAATGAGGCAGTGGCAGCATTAGCGGTAAAACCAGCGGGTGTTTATGTGGATGCAACCTTTGGACGTGGCGGACACGCCTTAAAGGTGATGGAGCGGCTTGATCAATCGGGACGATTACTGGCGATCGATAAGGACCCTGAAGCGGTTAGCATGGCGCAACAGAAGTTCGGATCGGATCCTCGTTTTTCGATACAACATGGGTCATTTGCAATGCTTAGTCAGCATGTAGCGAGTCAGGGGCTAACGGGAAAGGTCAGCGGTGTGCTGATTGATCTTGGGGTCTCTTCTCCTCAGCTGGATGACGCCTCACGCGGTTTTAGTTTTCGCAATGATGGTCCTCTGGATATGCGCATGAACCCTGACGCAGGCGAGAGTGCGGCGCAGTGGTTGGCGCGTGTCTCCGTTGATGAGATTATTCGAGTGTTACGTGAGTATGGTGAAGAGCGTTATGCGCCGCGTATTGCACGCGCCATTGTGGCGGCACGTGAAGAGGCACCCATCGAGACTACCGCACAGCTACAGGTGATTGTGGCACAGGCCAATCCATCATGGGAAAAGGGTAAGGACCCTGCTACCCGTGCATTTCAGGCGATCAGAATTGCCATCAATCACGAATTAGATGACCTGCACGCCTGTCTCGATCAGATGCTTGAGGTGCTCGAAGTCGGCGGGCGTCTGGTGGTGATCAGCTTTCATTCGTTGGAAGACAGAATTGTAAAACGCTTTATGCGTGATCAGGAACGTGGCGAGCAGTTTCCACGTGGCCTGCCAGTGACAGAAGGGCAGCGAGCGCAGCGTTTGCGTCGCATCGGTAAAGCGATCTACGCCAGCAAGGAAGAGCTGGCTGGCAACCCGCGTGCACGCAGTGCCGTGATGCGTGTTGCGGAGAAGGTTGCATGATTTCGGGGCGGACGATTTTTTTAATGTTGCTGGCGACGGCGGTACTGTTTTCTGCGTTGGGTGTGGTTTACAGCAAACACCACAGTCGCAAGCTCTTTGTAGAACTACAGACGTTGGAAGGGATGCGCGACGGATTGAACATTGAATGGGGTCAGCTACAGCTTGAGCAGAGTACCTGGGCGATGCCAAATCGCGTCGAGCAGATTGCACGTACCCGCCTGGGGATGGATGTGCCAGCGCCTGATCAGTTAGTGATCGTGTCGCCATGAAGAAGAAAGCTAGCGTGTCAGCAAAGAAACGGGCAAAAAAATTGGCAAAACAGCCAGTGTTGATTCATCCGCTGCGTCACAGCATCGTGCTGGGTGTGATGCTGGTTTCGGCTGGACTGCTGGTGTGGCGAGCGGTGGATTTACAGGTGACCGATAGTGAGTTTTTGCAAGGTCAGGGCGATGCGCGTCATCTGCGCGTGATGGAGGTTCCGGCGCATCGCGGCATGATCACCGATCGTAATGGTGAGCCGCTTGCCATCAGCACGCCGGTCGACTCGGTATGGGTGAATCCACAGGAGCTGATGACTGCAAGTAGTGAGTGGCCACGCCTGGCAAAACTACTGAAGCTTGATGTCGATGAACTGACACAGCGTTTGATGACACGACAGACACGTGAGTTTGTCTATCTCAAACGTCGTATTAATCCTGACCTGGCGCAGCAGGTGAAGGCGTTAGGCATTCCTGGAGTGTTCCTGCAGCGTGAATATCGCCGTTATTACCCAGCCGGTGAAGTGGCGGCACATGTCGTCGGTTTTACCAATGTCGACGACGCAGGGCAGGAGGGGCTTGAGCTTGCCTATGATGACTGGCTGCAGGGGACTTCCGGCAGTAAACGTGTGATCAAAAATCGTCTTGGGCATGTGGTTGAAGGTGTTGAGAGTATTCGGGTACCGCAGCCGGGTAAAACGTTGCGTCTCAGTATCGACCGTAATATTCAATACCTTGCCTATCGTGAACTGAAGACGGCCATTCGTGATCACCGTGCCCGCTCAGGTTCGATCGTGGTGCTCGATGCAAAGACCAGCGAGGTGCTGGCCATGGTCAACCAGCCCTCATATAACCCTAACAATCGCGGTACGCTGAAGAGCAGTCACTTGCGTAACCGTGCCGTGACCGATGTGTTTGAACCGGGCTCTACGATGAAGCCATTCACGGTGGCGGCCGCGCTTGAGTCTAAAAAATACTTGCCAGGTAACGTGATCAAAACGGCGCCTGGTTACTATCGGGTTGGGCGCGATACGGTGCGCGATACAAAAAATTACGGTAACTTAAATCTAACCGATATCCTGGTGAAGTCGAGTAACGTCGGGGCCAGCAAACTAGCGTTGTCACTGGCACCGGAAAAGTTGTGGGATCTCTATTCACGTGCAGGATTTGGCTCACTGACACACAGCGGTTTTCCGGGTGAAGTTTCAGGGTTGATGACGGATCACTGGAAATGGAGCGATATAGAGCAGGCGACACTTTCGTTTGGTTACGGCATGTCAGTCACCTCATTACAGTTGGCGCAGGCCTATACCGTGCTGGCCAATGGTGGGCTGACGAGTCCCGCTTCATTTCTGGCGCTGGATGGTGTGCCGGCACAGCAAGCGTCTGTGATGGATGCGGCGGTGGCGAAGCGCGTATTGAAGATGATGGAGTCCGTGGTTTCTGAAAAAGGGACTGGCGCAAAGGCCGATGTAGCGGGTTACCGCGTTGCAGGCAAGACCGGCACCGTGCATAAATCAGCGGTGGGTGGTTACTCCGAAGAGCGTTATCTCTCGCTATTTGCTGGCATGGCCCCGGCCAGCGATCCACGACTGGTCGCTGTGGTGATGATTAATGAACCCCGTACCGAGGCGTATCACGGCGGTCAGGCCGCAGCACCCGCCTTCTCAAAGGTGATGGCGGGCGCGTTACGTCAATTGGGGGTGGTGCCCGATGATGTGCCACGTACCAACGTGAAACGTCTGCATCAGAAGATCGCTGAACATGCCATGCCGCAACAAAAAGTGTCGGATCTGCATGCCTCTACTGGAGGTCGCTTATGAGCGGCGATACTTTGATGAACCGTAGGCAGCCGCTTAGTTTCCTGTTAGCGGGGCTTGCAGAGGTTAATGCAGCAAACGACTGTGATATACGCGGCCTGGCGATCGATAGTCGTGAGATCGCAGCGGGCGATCTGTTTCTTGCCTGTCGTGGTGCCAATACAGACGGCATGCAGTATGTGCATGATGCAATCGCTGCCGGTGCTGTCGCAGTCGTATTTGAAGGTGATGAGGTTGAAGAGACGGAGCTAAACAAGGTTCCAATGATTAGAGTGGCTGACCTGCGACAGCAGCTGGGATTGATTGCCTCGCGCTTTTTTTCAAATCCATCGCAACAACTCTTGGTGATTGGTGTGACCGGTACTAATGGAAAAACGTCATGTTGCCATTTTCTGTCGCAGGCGATGCAGTTAAATGGCGAGGTATGTGGCGTGATTGGCACGCTGGGGTACGGCCTGCCCGGTGCGTTGCAGGCGGCGACACATACCACACCAAATCCAGTGGTACTGCATTCCCAATTGAGGGATATTGCCGATGCGGGGGCAAAGCATGTGGTGATGGAGGTCTCATCACATGCGCTGGAACAGGCACGTGTCGCTGCGGTAGCGTTTGATATCGCGATGTTTACCAACCTGACGCGCGATCATCTCGATTATCACGGCGACCTGCCATCCTATGGTGCGGCAAAACAGAAGCTGTTCGAGATGCCAGGCTTGAGTCATGCGGTGATTAACCAGAATGATCCTTTTGGTGTGCAGTTACTGACGGTGCTGCCCGCTAGCGTGAAGGCAGTCGCTTACGGATTACTGGATGAGGCGCCGCAGAAGTCATCTGATGATCGACTCGAAGTCTACGGGCGTGTAACGCACCTTGATGCCACTGGCATGGAGATTCAGGTGAATAC
>CALZMY010000107.1 GCA_945788675.1 uncultured Gammaproteobacteria bacterium
GCTCGCATAGAAATCGAAGAGACAGATTCTGGATGGCGAACCGCAGCATAGTCAAGCTGCTACCTTAGTTGTCGTTAGAGCCGTATGCATTCCCACACGGGATCACCGCCTCTGCAATCAACTCACCGGCGTTGGTACCAACGATGCCGGCACCGATAATGCGATGGTGCTCATCGAACAGCACCCTGGTCATTCCCGCATCATGCCCGGTCGACAGTGAACGGCCACTCGCGGCCCACGGAAAGGCACCCTTCTCGTATTTGATCCCCTCCGCCTTACATTCATCTTCGGTCTGACCCATCCACACCACTTCAGAGTCGGTGTAACAGACAGAAGGAATGGTTCGTGCCTCGAAGTACGCATCTGCTTATCAATACTGATAAGCTACTCCTAACTTAAAAATAAATATAAAAACAACCACTTAACAATAAACACCATTCCACACAAAAAAATTGAATACATATATATTTACATTTTATTAATTTTTGTATACATTTATAATGTCATATTAATGGTTAATGTAAACATAGAGATATACAATGAGCATACAGAAAATCGTTATTGCGCAATATCAGGCAATTGTAAATGACATTGCCAGCCAGACCCGCGGGATATCGACTCCCACTGAAGGCTGGGTTCGCACGGTTAGAAAAGCGCTCAACATGTCTGGTGCTCAACTCGCCAGGCGCATGAAGGTTACCCGCGCCCGAGTACAAAAAATCGAGACCGCAGAACTTGATGGTGCTGTTACGCTAAAAACAATGCAGAGCACAGCGCAGGCAATGGATTGTCGTTTCGTTTATGCCATTGTCCCTGAACAGGAAATAGAAAACCTTGTGAAAGAACAGGCAAGAAAAAAAGCTGCGGCCCTGATACAAACAGCCAATACCCATATGGCACTTGAGGCCCAGGCACTGCCTGATGACAAGGTCAATTATGAAATTGAACGCCTGACACAGGAAATCTTAAATAAAATGCCCCTGGATTTCTGGGATGAGACTAAAGGTGAAAAATAAATGGACGGCCTTGATACAAATGATGAGGACGGCGCAACACCACTAGACCCAAATGAACTGGGTGGCCTTAAGTTTAAACACATCACCAAAAGAGGTGAGCTTGATCATCTGGAGCAAGCGAATATTCAACAAGGTTTAGACTGGCTTGCCAGAAAAAAGGGCATCGATATTTTATCAGAGCAATTTATCAAAGAATTACATTTAAAACTTTTTGGCGAGGTCTGGTGCTGGGCCGGAAAATTCAGAACGACTGAAAGGAACATCGGAATTGACCCACTTCAAATATCAGTACAACTACGTCTACTACTGGATGATGTTAAATTCTGGATTGAAAATAAAACGTATCCGCCACTAGAGATAGCAGCAAGATTCCACCATCGACTGGTATTCATCCACCCCTTTCCTAACGGAAATGGGCGTCATGCAAGAATAATGACCGACATACTGCTCACCAGAATACTTGATCATGAACCTGTAAATTGGTCGGGTGGGTATAACTCTCAGAAAATGAGTGAACAGCGATCAAATTATATAGACGCCTTAAAAAGTGCTGACCAAAATGATATACAACCGCTTATTGATTACATAGAAAAAGACTAAAAAAACCCGGAAAACCGGGCTTTTTAGTCTTAACTTGTCGCAAACATCTACTTCCGCTTAGGCAAATAAATATCCGTACATGTTCCCTCCGCCACTTCCGCAGCAAAGTTAAGCGTCTCTGACAAGGTTGGATGCGGATGAATGGTCAACGCCATATCCTGCACATCGGCCCCCATCTCCAGCGCCAGCACCGCTTCAGCAATCAACTCACCGGCATTGGTACCTACGATGCCAGCGCCGATGATACGATGATGCTCATCGAACAGCACCTTGGTCACCCCTTCATCACGGCCGATAGAAAGTGAACGACCACTCGCGGCCCATGGGAAGGCACCTTTGGTGTACTTGACCCCTTCGGCCTTGCACTCATCTTCGGTCTTGCCCATCCACGCTACTTCAGGATCGGTATAACAGACCGATGGAATGGTGCGCGCATCGAAGAAGGTCTTCATGCCACTGATCACCTCGGCCGCCACCTTGCCTTCATGCGTCGCCTTGTGCGCCAGCATCGGCTGGCCGACGACATCACCAATCGCGAAGATATGATTGACGTTTGTCCGCATCTGTTTATCAACGTTGATAAAACCGCGTTCATCAACGGCAACCCCCGCCTTGTCTGCATCGATCAACAGCCCATTGGGTGAACGGCCAATCGAGACCAGCACGCGATCAAAGGTATCCTGCTGCGGTGCGCCCTTGCCTTCAAACGAACAGACCATGCCCGCGTCAGACGGCTCAATCGCCGTGACTTTGGTATTGAGAAAGATGTTTTCATAACGTTTCTTGATGCGGCGTTCCAGTGGACGAACGATGTCGCGATCCACCCCGGGTATCAGTCCCGGGGATAGTTCAACCACTGTCACTTTCGCGCCCAGTGCATCGTATACCGTTGCCATCTCCAGGCCAATGATACCGCCGCCCACGATCAACAAACGCTCGGGGACTTCCGCTAACTCCAGCGCATCGGTCGAATCCATCACACGTGGATCATCCCACGGAATGAATGGCAGCTTGGTGACACGCGAACCGGCGGCGATGATGCAGTTCTCGAAACCGACTACTTGCTTTGTACCATCGTCCGCTTCTACTTCTATCGTGTTTGCCGAAGTGAATTTGCCATAACCGTGCACGATCTCGACCTTACGCTGTTTCGCCAGCCCCTTGAGGCCTCCGGTCAGCTTGCCGATCACCCCTTCTTTATGGGCGCGCAGTTTGTCGATATCGATCTCAGGCTTGTTGAACGCAACGCCGATCTCAGCAAACTCTTCCGCTTCGTTGATCACCTGTGCAGTGTGCAGCAGCGCCTTTGATGGGATACAACCGACATTCAAACAGACACCACCGATGTTCGAGTAGCGCTCGATCAAAATCACTTTCTTGCCCAGATCCGCCGCACGAAACGCCGCAGTGTAACCCCCGGGGCCAGCGCCAAGTACTACAA
>CALZMY010000108.1 GCA_945788675.1 uncultured Gammaproteobacteria bacterium
ACCATGCGCCGTATGAACTTGTGAAGACGATGCGCGCCTCGATTCTGGTGCTGGGCCCGTTGTTGGCACGCTTTGGCGAGGCCGATGTCTCGCTGCCCGGCGGTTGTGCGATTGGGACCCGTCCAGTGGATCTGCATATTCACGCGCTCGAGGCGATGGGGGCTGATATCACCGTCGAAGGTGGTTATATTCGTGCACGGGCGGGGCGTCTGAAGGGCGCACGCATATTTATGGATATTGTCACCGTGACCGGTACCGAGAATATCATGATGGCAGCGACATTGGCGGAAGGGACTACCGTGATTGAAAATGCCGCGCGCGAACCAGAAGTGGTTGATCTCGCAAACTGCCTCAATAGTATGGGAGCAAAGGTCAGTGGAGCTGGCAGCGACACCATCACGATTGAAGGCGTTGAACGTCTCGGGGGGACACGTTATGCAGTGTTGCCTGATCGTATTGAGACCGGTACTTATCTGGTGGGTGCCGCGATTGCAGGCGGCAAAGTGCGTGTGCGTGATACCCGTCCCGATATTCTTGATGCGGTGCTGGCTAAATTGCAGGAAGCCGGTGCAAAAATCACCAGCGGTGACGACTGGATCGAGCTCGACATGGAGGGCAGGCAGCTCAAGGCGGTAGATATCAGAACGGCGCCATATCCTGCATTTCCGACCGATATGCAGGCGCAGTTTACCGTGTTGAATTCGGTCGCAGAAGGCACTGGAACCATCACCGAAACGGTCTTTGAAAATCGTTTTATGCATGTGCCGGAGTTACAACGTATGGGTGCCAACCTGAGACTGGAAGGCAATACTGTGGTCTGTATCGGTGTTGAAAAGTTAGTCGGTGCGCCAGTGATGGCGACCGATCTGCGCGCCTCTGCCAGTCTGGTATTGGCAGGGTTAGTCGCCGAGGGTGATACGGTAGTTGATCGTATCTATCACATCGATCGTGGTTACGACTGCATTGAAGAGAAGCTTGCACTACTTGGTGCCAGGATTCGCCGCGTGCCAAATTAGTACTTGAGTGAAAAACGAGTTAATGAAATGAGTGCAACGATTACCATCGCCCTGTCGAAAGGGCGTATCTTTAAGGAGACCCTGCCGCTGCTGGCGCATGCCGGCATTATTCCTGCCGATGACCCAACCACCAGCCGCAAACTGATTCTTGATACCAACCTCGATGATGTGAAGCTGGTGGTGATTCGTGCGTCTGATGTGCCGACCTTTGTTGAATATGGTGCTGCCGATATGGGCGTGGCCGGTAAAGATGTGTTGGTTGAATATGGTGGTGACGGGCTTTATGAGCCACTTGATCTGAAAATTGCCAAATGTCGTATGATGGTCGCGGGTCCTGAACATGGCGTGGTTGATGAGAGCCGCATGCGTATCGCGACCAAATATGTCGAGACCGCCAAACGTTATTTTGCCGCCCAGGGCAAACAGGTTGAGATCATCAAACTCTACGGAGCGATGGAGCTGGCGCCGATTGTTGGCCTTGCCGACCGCATCGTCGATGTCGTCGATACCGGTAATACGTTGCGGGCCAATGGGCTGGTGCCGATGGATCACATCGCCGATGTCAGCTCGCGTCTGATCGTCAACAAGGCGTCGATGAAGATGAAACATGAGCGCGTTAAGCGTTACATCGATCTGATTGCCGAGGCGGTCGCCCAGAAAGGTTAGTTCGCTATATGGTCAATGCTATTAAAAGGTCATTCTGGCGGATGCCAGAATCCAGAAACCATCTAAAGGCACTGGACTGCGGCACCTGCTGGAGTGACGAGTGTGTGTGTTTGCTAAGGTTTTTGAAGGTTTAGATTCGGTGGAGGTAGCCCGTGGTTAAGATTGTACGTCTGGATGCTGCTGCGTCCGATTTCAGGAGTCAGCTCGATGATCGTCTGGCGTGGGAGAGCGTCTCCGATGATGCAGTGAACCAGACAGTACGCGATATCCTCAGTGATGTACGCCAACGAGGCGATGCCGCAGTAGTGGAATACACCAACCGTTTTGACCGCCTTACGGCTGCCGATATGGGCGCGCTAGAGATCCCGCTGGCTCGCCTCAAAGAGGCGCGGGCAGCAGTTGACGCCACACTGTGTAAGGCGCTGGAGCAGGCCTCTGAGCGTCTTTACGCCTATCACGAACATCAGAAGACGGCGTCGTGGTCTTATACTGAGGCCGATGGCACGCTGCTTGGGCAGCAGGTGACACCGCTCGACCGCGTGGGACTCTACGTCCCCGGGGGTAAAGCGGTTTACCCATCATCGGTATTGATGAATGCCATTCCGGCCAAGGTGGCTGGTGTCGCGGAACTGATAATGGTGGTGCCGACGCCAGATAATATCGTCAACGACATGGTGCTGGCGGCGGCAGACATTGCGGGTGTTGATCGTGTTTTTACTATTGGTGGCGCGCAGGCGGTAGCGGCACTCGCCTATGGCACAGAGACGATCCCGCAGGTAGACAAGATCGTGGGTCCCGGTAATATTTATGTTGCGACCGCCAAGGGGATGGTGTTTGGCAGCGTCGGTATCGATATGATTGCCGGCCCTTCCGAGATTCTGGTGATTAGCGATGGCGAGACCAACCCCGACTGGATCGCGATGGATCTCTTTTCACAGGCTGAACATGACGAAGATGCGCAGTCGATTCTGGTTTCGCCCGATCAGGCGCACCTCGATGCGGTTCAGGCGAGTATCGAGCGCCTGCTACCGACGATGGAGCGCGCTGAAATTATTCGCCACTCGCTGGAGGCGCGTGCGGCCTTTATCAAAGTGGCCGATCTTGATCAGGCCGCCGAGGTTTCAAACATTGTCGCGCCGGAGCACCTGGAGCTGTCGGTCGAAGACCCGCAGGCGTTAACGACGAAGATTCGCCACGCCGGCGCGATCTTCATGGGGCGCTACACCGCTGAGGCGGTGGGTGACTACTGTGCAGGCCCCAATCATGTCTTGCCAACGTCGCGCACGGCGCGTTTTTCATCGCCACTGGGTGTCTATGATTTTCAGAAACGTTCCAGCCTGATCATGTGTTCGGCGCAAGGTGCCTCGACCCTGGGTAAGACTGCCTCGGTGTTGGCGCGAGGCGAAGGCCTCACGGCACATGCCCGTTCTGCAGAATATCGCATCAAGGATGACTGAAGAGTCGGCACAATCGATTATATGAGGATCATCGTTAAATAACCTGTTAACCACGCATACAGGTGAAAAGATCACCTTTCTGTCGCTTTTCTCAACAGGCAGATAAGAGTATGCTTAACACTAAGTTGTGATGAACGCAGCTTGTAAGGAGAAGATAGATGACTGCGCGTAAGGCCACAGTCAGCCGCAACACGTTAGAAACCCGCATCACGATTTCCATCAATCTTGATGGAACCGGCGTCTCAAATTTTGAAACCGGTGTCCCGTTTCTTGATCACATGCTAGATCAGGTGGCACGACACGGTTTGATTGACCTCGATGTCAATGCCGATGGCGACCTACACATCGATGCACACCACACAGTTGAGGATGTCGGCATTACGTTAGGGCAGGCACTGACCCAGGCGTTGGGTGACAAACAGGGGATTCGCCGTTATGGCCATGCCTATGTGCCGCTTGATGAGGCGCTGTCACGCGTCGTGATCGACCTCTCAGGTCGTCCGGGGATCGAGTATCACGTCGATTATCCACGCGCCCGCATCGGTGATTTTGATGTCGATCTGCTGCTGGAGTTTTTCAATGGTTTTGTCAATCACGGGCAAGTGACACTGCACATCGACAGTCTGCGTGGCAAGAATGCGCATCATGTTGCCGAGACGATCTTCAAGGCGTTCGGGCGCGCTCTGCGTGTGGCCGTCGAGGCCGACCCGCGCATGGCTGGCATCTTGCCGTCAACCAAGGGACATCTGTGATCCTGATACAGCACGAACTGCTCGTTTCAGATTGATTAAACACCTGTAGGGGTTGAGATAAGAGGTATGGCAACAGTCGCAGTCATTGATTATGGAATGGGTAACATCCGTTCTGTTTCGAAGGCGTTAGAACATGTTAGTGCGGGCGCTCAGGTGGTCGTTACCCACGAGGCAGAGGCAGTGTTGCGAGCCGATCGTGTGGTGTTGCCAGGTGTCGGCGCATTGCAGGATTGTATTAACGAACTCAAGCGCCTCGGGCTGGATGAGGTGATCAAAGAGAGTGTGCGTAACAAACCCTTTCTGGGGATCTGTCTCGGTATGCAGGCGTTGCTCGATAGTAGTGCCGAGAATGGCGGTACTGAGGGGCTGGGCATCATCCCTGGTGAGTCGCGCCACTTCGCTGATCAGCTACGGGCAGCCCCCGATAGCGATGGCCTAAAGGTGCCGCATATGGGCTGGAATCAGGTGCATCAAGTCAAACCGCACCCAATGTGGCAAGGGATCGACCAGGATTGCCGTTTCTATTTTGTGCATAGCTACTATGTTGCGCCTGCCAGTGAAGCGGTGGTGAGCGCCACGACCCCGTATGGATTTGATTTTACGTCGGTGATCGACCGGGAAAATATTTTTGCAGTGCAGTTTCATCCGGAGAAGAGTCAACATGCAGGGCTTGCGCTGCTGTCGAATTTTCTGAGTTGGGACGGAAGTAATTAATGACCACTACTATAGCCAATTTGTTTGAGGAACAATCATGTTAATGATACCTGCCATTGATCTTAAGGATGGGAA
>CALZMY010000109.1 GCA_945788675.1 uncultured Gammaproteobacteria bacterium
CGCTACGCCAACTATACCCGCTGCCGCATCTTCTACGCACTCGCTAACACTCGTTACTACGAATATGCGGACGGGGTTGCCTATCCGGGACTAGCGGCCTTCGCTTCGCTCTCCATGGCCGCCAGCGGTCGCACCACGCCGGAATAATCACTACAGCACCGATACAGAACCACAACAACTAACTATTATCAGGCTTTAGTTTAGCATGAGAAATATGAACTGGAGAGATGAAACTCGACCCATAGAGTGCCGCTAGTTAACCTTTAAATAAACAAACTAACTACCAGAATAAACTTGCTGTCTCAACAAACTGAATACCGGCTTCACCTATGATTTCATCACGATCAAATTCCATTTCATCCAGACCCGTGGCATCCCATGCTGCATCATCGATCTCTGTCGGCAATGCTTTCACCTCACTGAAGGCACCTAGCTCTGACTGATTTGCCAGCAGATTCGCCATATGCACAATCGATGCCTCCATTTTAGCCTCTTTGGCACGAACCGGGTCATGATGAAATGCCACGGCTTCTTGTAGATTATCCGGCAGTGACCATTGCTTTAACAGTTCGCCACCAAGCTCCGCGTGACTGAAACCCAGTTCATCCAGCTCTGCATTAAACAGCTTTTCTTCATCACCATTTGCAATCGTCAACATTTTTTTTGCGATGTCCGGTGCCCGGTTGTAGATCACCAGGCTGCCGATGTCATGCAACAGACCCGCAATAAAAAGTCGTTCGGGGTGCAGTACATGACAGCGCTTCGCCAGCAAACGAGAGATAATTCCGCAGTAGATACTATGCCGCCAAAAGGTATCCATGTTGACTACGTCATTGGGAATCGCAGAAAATGACTTCACCGCAGAGACCGCCACCACCAGACTATAAAGCTCGCGTAATCCCACCACTGTGACGGCACGCGAGACTGTATCGATTTTCGCACTAAAGCTATAAAAAGGGCTATTGACGATCTTGAGTAAGCGCGCCGTCAGACTGGGATCCTGACTAATAATCAGCCCCATCTCATCCGCCGTGGCAGTAGGAGACTCCATCAAATCGAATACTTTCACATACACGTCGGGTGGCGAGACCAACCCCGAAACCTCACCAATCCAACGTGATGAAATCTTGCTCGAAGCTTCATCCCCTTGATCTTTAACCACATTAAGCTCGCTCACACCATTCTCCAGAGGTTTAGGCAATATCGTGACTGCGTTCACACAAATCTGCATATATTGAAGATATCGCTCAGCAAACAAAATTATTGAGTGAGCAGTCACAAAAAAAAGCAAATAAAGCTGCTATAAATGACTTCGTCATCAGGGAATTTAGCCTCATCAGGAACAAATTATGCCAACAGATAACTCTACCGCTAGTCGTGCCATTAACAATCAACATAACGCACAGCAAGCCCGTTCGTCCAAGCAATTTCAGGAACAGTGCCTGGAGGCTGCCGAAAGCTTCTCGGAACGACTTCTGTCGATTATGGATGGACTCGGCGAAACGCTTTACCAGATGGCTGACCATGCCGATGATCACGAACTGCGACGTACCTACTTTGCCGCACTACAAGGACTCTATAGTAGCCGCCCGGAGATCAAGGGGGATTTCAAAAAGCAGTTCCTCGCCGCGATCAAGGCAGAGATTCAGCACCAACCCAATAGTAAAATAGCCGCACTGTTTGCCAATGCTGCGATTTCAAGCGTAGGACAGCTGCCTGATAGAACGACATCTGCTGAAGCCGCTTCGCCACAGGATAATCAGCAACAGCCTGCCACTGGCAATGCAGATCACAACAATGAAGATCAACATTCCCGACTGGCTAGAACCCTGCCCAAGGGAAGCTGGGTCGAATTTCACTTCCAGGGTAAACCGTCCCTTAAGGCGCGCTTTACCTGGGTCAATCCCTCTTCTGGCGTCTATCTGTTTGTCGACCGCAACGGCCAAAAGGCTCCCGATAAGACACCAGCCCAATTGGCAAATGCCTTTCGTGGTGGCTGTGCCACACTCATTCAGAGTGCTGCGCAACTGGCACGAACAGCCAACAACCACGACTCAGAACGATAATTATCCATCCTGGTTGACTTCATCTAATTTCACAGGCAGACTCTCGCGCCATGAACAGAACCCTGATCAAGCCGATGCGTATTATTCGCGTCCACCTGCCAAAGTGGCTGGTGGCGAGTGAATACGTGCGCCTGAAAACAGGGACCCTGATGTAGCATTACAGTCCACATCAAACTGTTTTCCTGAAAAGGCCACCGAATGAAAATTCCGTGGCCTTTTTTGTTTTTTATGCTCATTAAAATACGGAGAGACAATCATGCAAGTCTTTGCCGCCTTTGCGGCCGTCGTCGTCATCTGGTCAACCACGCCGCTCGCGATTCAGTGGAGCAGCGAAGGCCAGGGCTTTCTTTTTAGCGTCTTCAGCAGAATGGTGCTTGGGACCGTATTGTGCCTGATTATCATCAAAGTGATGGGCATTGCGTTACCATGGCATGAAAAGGCACGTCAGGCCTATCTCGCGGCCGCCCTGAGCATCTATGGCGCGATGCTATGTGTTTACTGGGGTGCGCAATTTATCCCTTCAGGAATAGTCTCTGTGCTCTTTGGGCTAACGCCAATAGCCACCGGTATTCTTGCCATTATATGGCTCGGTGAACGCAGCTTTACAGTAACAAGGATCATCGGCCTGTTACTGGCGATGGCTGGGCTTGCGGTTGTCTTTGGTAGCGGTTTTTCACTAGGTGAAAAAGCAGTGTTTGGGATAGGTGCAGTATTAGTTTCAATCAGCCTGACCGCTATCAGTACCGTGTGGCTAAAACGTATTAACAGCGATCTGTCACCCATTGCGGTGACCACCGGGGCGCTAATAATAGCGACGCTGCTCTATTTGTTAACATGGACGCTCTTCGATGGCCAACTACCCACAGAGCTATCCACACGCGCCTTGAGTGCAACTATTTATCTAGGTGTGTTTGGCTCAGTGTTTGGTTTTATACTGTTTTTTTATTTACTGAAAAATCTGGAGGCAAGTCGTGCCACACTGCTTACCCTGATCACACCAGTGTTAGCACTGCTACTTGGTCATGTATTAAATAATGAGCGTGTGGGAGTCGAAGTATGGTTCGGAACCGGCATGATCCTGGCGGGATTAATGAGTCATGAATGGGGTGAATTTTTACTCACAAAGGCGACAAGGAGGTCAAAGGCCTCCGGTACTGCCTAATCAATCCCAGGTAGCTGCGGCTACCTGGCACCTTTTAGTCTGACGGCTGAATCAGTTACTCGCGCTTTGTAGCAGCGTACTGTTTCTTGCGGCACAAGCATAGAAGACCTTAATGGCATAACTATGCGGGGTGTCCTCCCAGAGATAAGCAGCAAGAATGGTATTCAGCATACTGGTGGAATATTCCTCCCCCATTGCGACATGGTGCGTAGAGTTCTGACTTAATCCCAATGCATGCTCTGCAGGCACACCTAAACGAGAATTGATCACGGAATCCATGCCAACCATCGCCTCTCCGTAACAACTACTCTCTGCCATACCAACCACTCGGCTTTCGAAAGCCTGGGCACCACCTGCTAATAACATCAGCGCTACACCAGCGAGCCTGTTGATTGTCTTTTTCATCGTAAACGCCTCCTGCGTTCCGGGGCTGAGTTCACCCCTAAAATAACAACACTTACTATTGTTATCGGCGTTTACAATTTTTGTTTGAGGTAAAAATTACATCCTAACTATATGAAATACAATGATATTTATCAGGGCAGCCGCATACTCTCTACACACTATCCAAAACCAGAACCTGAATCATTTATCGCAAAGGATGCCAACAGCAACATCAGAAAATTCAACAGACTGAGCACACCTAGCAACTGCAACGCATATAGAAAACTCTTTTTGTCGATCCAGTTTCGCAGCGGATTCATTTCGGCTACCAATGGATTTTTTTGCTGTAACTGCAATATCCATTGCTGAATCGCTTCAGGTCGTTTAAGGCAATTCCAACCGGCAACAAAAAAACAAACCGCCATAAACAGCGTTAAAAGCTCATTCATTGCATCCCCTCCAGGTTAAATGACACCGCGCGCCAGCATGTCACATGCATTCTTTAGTACCAGAAGCACTTCTGATTAATTGTTGTCACACCAACACATCATACGCGACATCAACCGATAAAATCGGGTTCGCCTTGATCCTGCCCAAACGCGTACAATAATAAGCTCTTCAACAATTCAGAGTAATTATCAGATCGATTATGTCATGGCAGGAACTTATATTTGATGTCTCACCCAGCGAGGCGGATGCACTTTCAGAATGCCTTAGTGACGCCGGAGCAGCATCAGTCACTTTTAAGGACAACGCTGACACACCTATATATGAACCTGCCGCCGACGCCAGCGACCTGTGGCCTCACACCCGTGTGATCGGGTTGTTCGAAAGCGGCACCGACTTTGATCAAGTGCTGGCTTCGATCCAGCACGCCCCTGGATTTACCACTCTGCCGCCCTATCGCATCACCGAATTAAAAGAACAGCCGTGGGAACGCCTGTGGATGGATGAGTTCAAACCGATGCGCTTTGGACAGCGGCTGTGGATCTGTCCCACTGAGATGAGCCCGCCCGAACCCGATGCGATCAACATCATGCTCGACCCAGGCCTCGCCTTTGGCACTGGCACCCACCCAACCACAGCACTGTGCCTGGAGTGGATTGACCAGAATGATCTCAATAACAAAACGGTGATCGACTTCGGCTGCGGCTCTGGCATCCTCGCGATCGCTGCCGCCATGTGTGGCGCGGCCTCAATCCAGGCGGTCGATATCGATCCTCAGGCACTGCTCGCCACTAACAGCAACGCGACTCAAAACAGTGTCGCCCAACAGATCTCGACCACCCTGCCCGATGAGGCAACAGGAAAGCTAGCCGCTGTCGACTGCCTGCTCGCCAATATCCTGGCCAACCCTCTCATAGAACTGGCCCACTATTTCTCGACACTGGTAAAACATAACGGCATCATTGTGTTATCAGGAGTTCTAAGTGAACAGGCAACGCAGGTAAGCGCCGCGTACGAACAGTGGTTTGAGTTTCTGCCGGTCACCGAGAAAGAGGGCTGGGTACGTCTTGTTGCAAGACGTAATGAAAGCTAAATCTGCCACCGTAAGGCGCAAGTCACAACAGGGAAGCGACAAAATCGATGTTCACCCAATGCCCACAATGTAGTACCAGTTTCCGCATCAGCGACCAGAATCTCACCGCTGCAGGTGGCAAGGTGCAGTGTGGCAAATGTGGCAAGATCTTCAATGCCCTTTATACCCTGTCAAAACATCCACTTAATGAGAGCGAGCCTGTCGATATACTCAAAATCTCATCCATCGATCGCCTCAGTAGCGATAGTATCGCCGAGAGCTATCAACTCACAGATGACAGCGAACCCACCAAAGCGACAGCACCCGCCAGACCCTCAGCGCTGAAATGGGGGGGGCTGGGGCTCCTGTTATGCGTGCTACTCTTCACCCAGGTGAGCTATTTCATGAGCGACAGGCTGGCACAGGGTTATCCGCTGTTACGTCCCTGGCTTGAACAGTTTTGTGCCGCCACCCACTGTGAGCTGGCGCTACAGCGCGCCCCGGGCAAGATCGTCATCACCCACCGAGATGTTCGCAACCACCCCTCTATGCCGCGCGCGCTGCTCATCAACCTCACGATGAAAAATGAAGCGAGCTTCATTCAATCTTATCCACAGCTAAAATTGAGCTTTTTTGATATCAACCACAATCTGCTCGCCAGCCGTACTTTCCAGGCCAGCGAGTATCTGCCGCAAGAGGTTGATATCAAACATGGATTTCCGACCGACACAGCGCTAAACGTTATCCTGGAGCTGATTGACCCGGATAGAAATGCGGTCAACTTTGAATTTGAGTTCAAATAAACGGCTAAAAAAGCAACAACAACTGCTTTATCCTCATCCCCATAGCAGGTATCATGTGGCGCTCTGCATTTCCGCCCAACCGACACAGATCGGTGTGGCGCAAACTGACAATGTAGCGCTAAATAAATGCAAATCGGACCATACATACTATCCAACAATCTGATGCTCGCGCCGATGGCGGGGGTCACCGATCGCCCGTTTCGCCAGCTCTGTAAACGACTTGGCGCTGGCATGGCAGTATCAGAAATGATCTCCTCAAATTCGCTACTATACGGCAGCGAAAAAACGCTCAGGCGCGCCAACCACGATGGTGAAATCGAACCACGCTCGGTTCAGATCGCAGGTTCAGATCCAGCAATGATGGCTGAGGCAGCAAAACACAATGCTGACAATGGTGCACAGATTGTCGATATCAACATGGGCTGTCCGGCCAAAAAGGTCTGCAACGTGATGGCAGGCTCAGCGCTGTTACAGGATGAAGATCTCGTCGCGCGGATCCTTGATGCCGTGGTCAACGCCGTCGACATCCCGGTCACGCTGAAAATCCGTACCGGCTGGGAGCCTGAAAATCGCAACGGCGTCACCATCGCACGGATCGCCGAACAGGCCGGCATCCAGGCACTTGCCGTGCACGGTCGCACCCGCACCTGCGCTTATCGCGGCGATGCCGAATATGAGACCATCGCCGCCATCAAACAGGCGGTCGATATCCCGATCATCGCCAATGGCGACATCACTACCCCTGAAAAGGCAAAACAGGTACTTGAACAGACCGGTGTCGATGCACTGATGATCGGACGGGCGGCTCAGGGACGACCATGGATCTTCAACGCGATCAATCATTATCTCTCCACCGGCGAGCATCTTGACGAGCCCGAGATTAGTGAAATCAGCGCCATCATGCTTGACCACCTGGAACGCCTGTATGAATTTTATGGCGAATACATCGGTGTACGCATGGCACGTAAACATATCTCCTGGTACAGCAAAGGACAGGCCGCAGGTGGGGTATTCCGCCAGGCGGTCAACCGTGTCGATAGCGTCGAACAACAGCTGGCACTCACCCGCGAGTTTTTTGAACAACTGCAGGAAGCATCACATCGCGCCTCTCAATCACCCAACATAGAAGCCGCCGCATAATGGAACCCAACAAACAGGAACGTCGTAAACAACCCATCAGCGCCTGCATTGATTCCGCTCTTGAACGCTATTTTCATGATCTCGACGGGCACCAGCCTGCCGATCTCTATCGCATGGTGCTGCATGAAGTAGAACAGCCACTGCTAAAGGCCGTGCTGGACTACACCCGCGGCAACCAGAGCAAGGCCGCGGAGATCCTCGGTATCAACCGCAGCACGCTGCGAAAGAAACTTGAAACCTATAATCTGAATAATTAATCGGGCTGCGTCGATATCTAACCCACTAGCTGGCTCAATATCCATTCAGCGTCGCTTAACCCAACCCAAATATGATCACATCCCCCATGACAATCAAACGCGCACTCATCAGTGTCTCTGACAAGACCAACATCCTCGAATTCGCCCAGGGCCTGCAGGCCATGGGGGTCGAAATTCTCTCCACCGGCGGCACCGCTAAACTGCTGGCAGAAAATGGTATTGAGGTCACTGAGGTCTCCGACCACACTGGCTTTCCTGAGATGATGGATGGTCGCCTCAAAACGCTGCACCCTATGATCCATGGCGGCATTCTCGGTCGACGCGATATCGATGGCGACGCGATGAAAGCACATGGCATTGCCCCCATCGACCTGGTGGTCGTGAACCTCTACCCCTTTGAACAGACGGTCGCCAGCCCCGCTTGTGACCTGCCACTGGCGATTGAGAATATCGACATCGGTGGTCCAACGATGGTGCGTGCCGCGGCTAAAAATCATAAAGATGTGGCGATTATCGTCGATGCAAATGACTACGCCGAAGTCCTCGAAGAGATGGCCGAGAACGACACCACGCTGAACCATGCCACCCGCTTTGCACTGGCAGTGAAGGCCTTTGAACACACCGCCGCATATGACAGCACCATCGCCAACTACCTCGGTAGCATCACCGATGGCGGCGTCTCGAATAACAACCGTGCGGCGTTCCCTCACAGTTTCAATGCACAATTTATCAAATCGCAGGAGTTGCGCTATGGTGAAAATCCGCATCAGAAGGCGGCTTTCTACGTTGAATCTCGTGCCCAGGAAGCCAGTGTCGCCACCTCCGCACAACTGCAGGGTAAGGCGCTGTCATTCAATAACATTGCCGATACCGACGCCGCGCTGGAATGTGTCAAACAGTTCAACGAACCTGCCTGTGTGATCGTAAAACATGCCAACCCCTGTGGCGTCTCCGTGGCCGATTCGCTTTTCAACGCCTATGATCGCGCCTACAAGACCGACCCGACATCGGCCTTTGGCGGCATCATCGCCTTCAATCGTCCACTCGATACCGAAACGGCACGCGCCATCATTGACCGTCAGTTTGTTGAGGTGATCATCGCGCCGTCGGTCACTGAAGGGGCGATCGCAACCGTTGCCGAAAAAGGAAACGTTCGCCTGCTTGCCTGTGGTGAATGGCCAGCGGAGCGCAGCGTATCGCTCGACTATCGACGCGTTAATGGCGGCATGCTACTGCAGACCGCCGATACTGCCATGGTAACTGCGGATGACCTGAAAATAGTGACCGAAGTTGCGCCATCGGATGAGGTGATGAGAGATCTATTATTCAGCTGGAAGGTGGCCAAATTTGTGAAATCGAACGCCATCGTCTACGGCAGAGACCTCACAACTATCGGTGTCGGGGCTGGTCAGATGAGCCGCGTCTACAGCGCACGCATCGCGGCGATCAAAGCGGCCGATGCCGATCTTCAGGTAAAAGGATCAGTAATGGCAAGCGACGCCTTCTTCCCATTTCGTGATGGCATCGATGCGGCGGCCGAAGCAGGCATCACTGCCGTGATCCAGCCGGGAGGGTCAATGCGTGACCAGGAAGTGATCGATGCTGCCAATGAGCACGGCATGGCGATGGTCTTCACCGGCATGCGCCATTTCCGTCACTAACTCAACATTCAGGCTAAAGAGCCAGACGGGTGGCAGTTACCTCGCCGCCCGTGCCATACGCCGACGCAGTGCAAGCCCCAGCAGGGCCAACAGCCACACCGCCAGGCCACTACTCCCGACACCACTATGGCCGACACTGCTAAAGGTAAAGGCATAGACCTCAAACCCAGGTGTGCCTTCGTTCCCCATATTGTCTATTGACAGATAACGCAGCACCGTCGCCGTTGAGATTGCAATCGGCCCAGTGTATATCTTTGTTGGTCGTGTTGGCCCTGCATCTTCGGGATTGGGTGCAGAGCCATCCAACGTATAATAGGTGCCATTATCTTTACAGCCAGAGCCGCCCACTGGATCACCAAAGCCTGTAGATAATACACCTGCAAAATCATCACAGCTCAACACCACATGGATCTCAGAAGTGAATACATTATCATCGGTATTGGGGGTAGCCGTCGTCCTGGGTGCGCCGATATCAACATAATATTTCTGCGACTTAACGCCCGTGTCCAACACCTCACTATTACCCGCCCGGTCCACCGAGAAAAACTGCACATTAACAATGCCATACAGCTTTGTCCCAGGAATAAACCGGGCCGGAATCTGCGCTAACGAGATCTCTTCACGACGCACCGCATCCAGCACAATCCGATTCTCAGACCGGTCCAGATTGACCTGGATTAACGGCACCTGTGACGCAAGGATATAGACAGGTGGTGGAGCGACCGACGCTCGAATTTCAGCCAATGAATATGCAGCGCCAGTGATCGAACCGAGGGTGATCTGGGTTAAATCCAGCGTGACGCCAGCCGCTTCGACATCTGCCAACGTCACCGCACCGGCCGGCACATTGGCAGGGGGAACCACATTATCAAGCACATTTGAGGCAAGGCTATCCAGCGGTATCTGGGCAAGATCCACAAAGTCCCTGACCCGCAGCAAGTCGATACTGTTGAGCGCAACGGCATTACGCGGTATATCATCCAGCGTGAAGGCATCCAGATTGACACGAATCGCGGCATTCTCTTCCGTTGTGATAATATCAGCGAGGGTCATATCAAAAAAGACATCTGTTTCATCACCCTGCAGATCGTTCAGCGTTAACGACTGAAGTGGCAACAACTGCTGCGGTGTAAGCGGCGTGTTGTAGAGCTGCGCTGTTGCGCTAGGAGTACCATCATTATCAACTGTGTTGTGAGGATCCGAACCATCAGTGGTGTAGTAGGTCTTATCACAGTTGGCGCCGCCATTATCTTCGCACACCAATGAAATAAACACTTCGATATCGGCTACTTCAGGAATACCCACGGTACCCAATACATCCGGTAAGATCACATCAGGCTGCACTGTCGTCACTGGAGATATTCCATCAATCCCGTAGCTAACCGTAAAGGTTTCACTCACTGAGCCATGGGCATCGCGTGCAAAAAACTTTAAAACCGTATCTGCTGTAATAGACAGTGTTGTAGGGGGTGGCGGTGGATCTGGTGGTGGAGGTGGCGGCTGGGTATAAATATATTCAGTGTTAACGAAGAAATCAGGCGGTAAAAGCAAGGGATCAGAGGGGTCTGCTTTTGTTAAATCCTGTGTCGGTATATCACCATTAATGGTATAAAAAATACTGCATGGCCCAGCCGTAGTATTATGGGTACATGAAAGTGCGATATCGAGCGAAGATGTGTTATAAAAACCTCCCGCCACGTGATCTGTGACTGTTGGGCGCGCGGTGTCAAATACAGCGAGATATTTATGAGGTGTGCCACCCACCTCAGTGAAATCACCGCCGATAATCGCCAGCGAATCATCCACTGTGCGCTCTGTGGCATAAACACGCGCCGGTGGCGGCGTCGCAGGTGGAGGAGGGTATAAAACATTTGGATTCCAGGCAGTTAATTCATTCTCCGTATTTACATAGGGAATAGCCTCTGCCTCCAATATAGCCTCTGTGATGTTATAGCGCGCCACATTGTTTCTCGCATTATTCAATGGATCCAAATTCGTTGTCACATTAGTAAACTGTCCTCCAAGCCACAACATCTGGTCATCACTGGAAAGGCCAAGCGAATAGACACTCGTCCCGTTAACATTGGGATCAATCGTCGTTACGACGCTCCATTTACCGGCGATGATCTCAAGCGCTGCAATACGATTTCGCGTATTGGAAGCACCGTCATTAACCGAAGTAAAGTCTCCTCCGATATACAACGTTTTGTCATCGCTACTCAACGCCAGGGTACGTACCACATCATCTACACCCGTCACTGCCCATAAGGCGTCAGACAACGGCGTCCCGTTAGAGGTCTTGATCGCCGCCACGCGTGAGCG
>CALZMY010000110.1 GCA_945788675.1 uncultured Gammaproteobacteria bacterium
AGAAATGGATGCGGGAAGTGTATTTTTGGCTTGCGAATATCAGGCAGATATTTTCCTGGATGATGAGTCCAGTCGCGCAATGGCAACATGGTCGTTAAATATGGGTTTTTCAGGGTCGACTAAGTACTCTTAATTGTGACTACAATCCGTCCTCGGGTCTTGCCATCCAGCATCTGCTGGAATGTCTTATTCAGTTGCTCAAGCTTGATGGTATCGACTGCGATTGACTCCATATGGGTGGGGCGCAATTCACTCCCCAGACGTTGCCATAGCTCGCGTCGTAGTCTACGCGGGCAGTTGGTTGAGCTGATGCCAAGGATACTGACACCGCGCAGGATAAAGGGCATCACAGTGGTGTTGTATATGACTGGATTTACTTTAGTAATTTTTCATTCTGTCGACTAATGGATAACAGGACTACCCATATGGGGAGTTGTTTTCTAAAAGATTGTACAAGTTATGGGAAAGAAATGCCGTATTCTCACTTGCTGGAGCATGACACTCAGATAAACGTTGATAACGTTTATCTGGAGTACTTTGGTCTCCAGCGGTCTCCTTATAAAATAACGCCAGATACCGATCTGTTCTTTGCCGGTGCCGAACGGGGCGCGATCCTTGATGCACTGCTCTACGCCATTATTAGTGGAGAGGGTATCACCAAGGTGGTGGGTGAAGTGGGTAGTGGTAAGACCATGCTGTGTCGAATGCTGGAACAAAAAATGCCAGAGAATGTTGAGGTTGTGTTTCTTGCCAACCCTAGCCTGTCTCCGGAAAATATCCTCCATGCCATCGCTTTCGAACTGAATTTACCGGTGTCTGCCGAGGATAATCGCCTCAAGGTGATGAAGACTCTGCAGGATTATCTGTTACAACGTCATGCCGCCAACCATCAGGTAGTGGTGTTTGTGGAAGAGGCTCAGGGTATGCCATTGGCCACGCTGGAAGAGATCCGCCTGCTCAGTAATCTGGAGACAAAACAGCACAAACTGCTGCAGGTGGTGTTATTTGGCCAGCCGGAACTGGATGATGGTCTTAATGCTTCCCATGTGCGCCAGATTAAGGAACGCATCACCAACAGTTTTTATTTGCCAGCTTTGAATCGTCGTGAGCTGCGCGACTATCTCTCATTTCGTTTGCGTCTGGCGGGCCTGCGTGGTTCGGATATCTTTAGCGCCGGGGCGGTTTGGCTGATCAGCCATTTTTCCAGGGGATTGATGCGGCGTATTAATGTGATTGCAGACAAGGCGATGCTGGCGGCCTATGCCAATGGCAGTCAAGTGGTCAAATTCAGTCATGTAATTGCTGCGCTACGTGACAGTGAGTTTCTCACGCGTAAACCCTGGTTGCATCCCACCGTAATTGCCACACCCTGGTTGGTGGCGATTATCGCGATAGGGGTATGGAGTTCGAACGATATGGGGGGCGTTGAAACGGAAGGCGTTGAAATGGAGGTGGCTCTAGTTAAAGCAGCACCTGAAGTTACCCAGGCCAAGATACCAGATAAGACTCTCCCTGTGGCGCCGATCGTTCAATCCAGTTTATTAGAGCAACGCATGGTTGCTACTCGAGATTGGTTAATCAAGGCTGAGCCCGCGCATTTTACCATGCAGATTATGTGGTCAAGTGCAGATGATAAGAAGCCGATGGAGCGTTTTTTACAAAAGGAAGAAGTGTGGCCGTATCATGAAAGGATATTCGTTACCTATGCCGCTAACAATGATAAGCAAACACTGAACCTGTTATTGGGTGAATATGAAAATTACAGTCAGGCGCAAGTTGCCCTCGAATCACTGCCTGAGGCATTGCGTCGTTATCAACCCTATTTACGTAATGTCCGCGGAGTGCTGGCTGAAACTAGCGCTGCGGATAGTTTGAATGGCATAAAGCATATTGCCTCTTATGGTGGATAAGGCACAGATTATGAATAAGATCAGATACGGACGTCTGCTATTGATAGCGAGCTGTATGGTGACGGTACTGGGTTGCACTACGACAAACCCACCAAAACCATCTACGGGGCACTTGAATGAGGTGGCCCAGGCACACAAGGATATCCCCTCTCTGGTGACACAGGTGCCTGTGTTACCACCACCAAAAAAACAGGCCAGACAGGAAACCTATACGGTGGTGGTAAATGAAATACCGGTGAGAGAGTTACTGTTTGGCCTGGTACGTGATGCACATTTGAATGTTGATATCCATCCTGGGATTGACGGCATCGTCACCTTGAATGCCGTTGATCAAACGTTGCCGCAAATCCTCGATCGTATTAGCAAACAGGCCTCCCTGCGCTATCAACTGGATGGCCCAAATCTGATAGTGGCACCAGATACGCCTTATTGGCGAACCTACGCGGTGGGTTATGTCAATATGGCGCGTGATAGTGAGAGTGAGGTTAGTGTGGCCACTCAGATTGCCACCGCTGGTGGCTCGGTGTCAGGGGGAAGTAGTAGTGCCCAGGGTAATGTTTCCAGGACCAAGGTCACAAACAGCTCGAGTAATCATTTTTGGGAGGTGGTGGAAGCCAATATTCTGGCCATCGTTAAACAGCCTTCACAGAACAACTCTACAAAAGGCGCTTCTACGGACGATGCGGCAGAGGAAAAGAGTTCAGAAGAAAATGCTTCAAAGGAAGACACTTCAGAAGACGAGGCATCGCCGGTCATTGTCAACGCAATGAGTGGTGTGATCAGTGTAAACACTAGCCAACAGCAACACCGACAAATCCAGGCGTTTCTGGATCAGGTGCTGGTCAATGCGCTGCGTCAGGTATTGATTGAAATGACAATTGTGGAAGTTGAACTGGGTGATCGCTACCAGGCAGGAGTGGATTGGCAGCATCTCGCAAGTGGTGATGGCCTGACAGCACTTTCGACCCTGACAGGATCTAATCTTTCTGTTCCGCCGGTGTTTTCGTTGAGTTATTCAAATACCACGCCTTCTGGTCGTAACTACTCCACCACGCTACGAATGCTGGAGACGTTTGGTGATGTAAAGGTGTTATCAAGTCCCAAGATCATGGCATTGAACAATCAAACCGCCTTGCTCAAAGTAGTGGATGAAAAGGTCTATTTTACCGTGGAAATGGAGATCGAAGACGCGACGGACACCCGTCCGGAACGGCGTACTTTTACTAGTGAAATTCATACTGTACCAGTGGGGCTGGTGATGAGTGTTACCCCGCAGATCAATGAAGTGGGTAATGTATCGCTGAATATTCGTCCTACTATTTCTCGTATTACCGGATTTGCTGTTGATCCGGGGCCACGTCTGGCGGCTGCCGGTTTTGACAATCTGATTCCAGAGATTCAGGTACGCGAGATGGAGTCCCTGTTACAGATCAGCAATGGCCAGATGGTAGTGATGGGTGGTTTGATGCAGGATAAGACGGATAAAAATGATAGTGGGGTACCTTTTTTATCAAAAATTCCTTTTATAGGCTCGTTGTTCCGTTATCGCGATGATGAAGTGACCAAGTCTGAATTGGTGATTTTCCTGCGACCCACCATAGTCAAGAGTGCTGGTGTAGGTTTTGATCTGAAAAATTATAGCGAGTACCTGCAACAGGATAGCAGTCACATGGCACGCAGAGATGTTAAAGGTGTCCCATGAGTTTGTTAATGGACGCCTTGAAAAAGGCTGAGCAGGCAAAAACAAAGGCCAGTCAAGATGATAGAGCTGTAGAAGTCGACCTGGATGATCAACCACATAATACAGAAGTAGCTCTGGCGCCCGCAGTTCCTCTAGCGGCACAAGTACCACAAACGGCACAAGCACCGCAAACGGCACCTGCACCGCAAATGGAAGTAGGGCTGACTAATCCGTCGCCCACTGTTGCGGACAAGTCGTCGCACAGCCCTCTTCAGGTAACGACAGCGGAGCAATCGAGCCCTGCGGTAGAAGATGACCTGAGTAACCTGGAGGGATTATCGCTGGAGGACCTGAGTGATCTGGATGAAGAACTGGATGTTGCAGTCCCGGGAAGTAAGTCAGAAAAAACGTTAGCCGCACAGGTTGAACCTGAGGTCTCTACTGAGGATACCAGCCTGACACTGGAACTTGATCTTGATCTTGAAACAGAAAATGAACCAGCCGCAAAAAGAGAATCAGAGACACCTGATAGTGAATCAACCGTTGTAACTTCTACTGTAGATGACAAGGGTGTTGAATCAGAAGATGAAAGCGATGCTGCTGTCATCACCACGCAGTCTACTTTGCCAGTGGTACCAGTAGCTGTTGATGACTCGTATGGAGAAGAAGGCGTATCCCCTGATTCAGTAGCGAGTGAGTTAACGACAGATTCACCACTACCTGAAAAAACACCCAACCTGGGAACT
>CALZMY010000111.1 GCA_945788675.1 uncultured Gammaproteobacteria bacterium
ATATCGTCAACATCGATATCACCGTTATCAAAGATGAATATCACGGCGACACCAGCAAGATGTTTTGCGTCGGCGAGGTATCGGAGAAGGCTAAAAAGATCATACGCATCAGTCACGAATGCCTGCTCAAAGGAATCGAGTTGGTCAAACCAGGCGCACATCTCGGGGATATAGGCTTCGCCATCCAGCACCATGCAGAAACACACAAATGCTCAATCGTGCGCGAATATTGCGGCCACGGCATCGGGCGAGGCTTTCACGAGCAACCGCAGGTGCTGCACTATGGCAAACGCGGCTCCGGCATGCCACTAGAAGCGGGCATGACCTTCACCATCGAACCGATGGTGAATATTGGCAAACGCCACGTCAAACTACTGGATGATGAGTGGACCGTGATCACCAAGGATCGCAGCCTCACCGCACAGTGGGAACACACCCTCCTTGTCACCGGTAATGGTGTCGAGGTGCTGACCAGGCGTTCTGACGAAAATTTCTAAGTGACAACAGATTCAGCCGATACCCACCTGATCTAAATTATAAGAGTGAAACCACCCTGTGCTATCAACCCACCTAGCCGACATCAACTGCGCCTTCGAAAGCGACACCGACCTACAACGCGAGTGTCGTGCTGCGACTCGCCAGGTCATCGAGACATTACGCGAACACCTCGACAGTGACATACCGATCACCACGCTGATCCACGAACGCGCCAACTTCACTGATTGCCTACTGCAGTGTGCATGGCAGCACTTTATGCCCGCCGCAAGCGACGACATTTCACTCATTGCGGTCGGCGGCTATGGCCGTTGCGAATTACACCCCTACTCAGATGTCGATGTATTGATCCTGCTGGCACGAGAAAACCATGCCGATTATCAACAGGCACTGAGCGCCCTCATCACATTCCTGTGGGACATTGGCCTTGAAATCGGCCACAGCACCCGCACCATTGATGAGTGTGTTGGCGAGGCAACCCGCGACATCACTGTGATCACCAACCTGATCGAATCACGCCATCTGGCAGGTCCCACAACATTGCTGGAAACACTGCAACAACGAATCCAGCCTGACCAGCTCTGGTCCAGCGCAGCATTTTTCAAGGCGAAAGAAAACGAGCAACTCGAGCGCCACCTGAAATATCATGATGCCGCCTACAACCTGGAACCTAACGTCAAGGAAGGACCCGGTGGGCTCAGAGATCTACAGATGATCTCGTGGGTAACACGCCGCCACTTCAACGCTGAATCACTTGAAGCACTGGTCACCCAACAGTTTTTAACCCGCGAAGAGTATGACTCTCTGATCGAGGCACGTGACTTTCTGTGGCGAGTACGTTTCGTGCTACATCTGCACACCGGACGTAGCGAAGATCGTCTGCTGTTCGATTATCAACAGCATATCGCCAGGGCATTTGGCCATCAGGACAAAAACAATAGCCTTGCCGTTGAGACATTCATGAAAGACTACTACATCTATATTATGGATGTTCATCGGCTTAATGACATGCTGTTACAACACTTTCGTGAAGAGATCCTCAGTGACCATGACAGCCTTCCTATAATGCTCAACGAACGCTTTCAGGTCACAGAAGACTATCTTGAAGTGACCAGTGACGATGTATTTAAAAAACACCCACCCGCACTGCTCGAGCTTTTTTTGATTCTTGCACAAAAACCTGAAATAAAAGGGGTGCGTGCAGCAACCATTCGCCTGGTACGCAGCCATCTGTATCTCATCGATGACAACTTTCGCAACAATCCTGAGTGCAGGGAATATTTTATCACCCTGATACGCCAGTCACAGGGCATCACCCATCAGTTACGACGCATGAACCGCTACGGCCTGCTTGCCGCCTATATCCCGGCCTATGGCAAGATCGTTGGTCAGATGCAGTATGACCTGTTCCATGTCTATACCGTTGACGAACACACCCTTAATGTCGTACGAAATGCAAGACGTTTTACAGTACCTGAATTTCGCGATGAATTCCCCAACTGCAGCGACATTATTCTACAGCTTAAGAAACCAGAACTGCTCTATCTTGGCGCGCTGTTTCACGACATTGCTAAAGGGCGTGGAGGCGACCACTCCCAGTTAGGGAGAGAAGATGCCCTCGCCTTCTGTCAACACCACAACCTGAGCGAACAAGATTCAAATCTGGTCGCATGGCTAGTACAAAATCATCTGGTGATGTCGGTCACCGCGCAACGCAAGGATATTAGCGACCCCGATGTGATCGCAGAATTTGCGTCTATAGTCAAAGAACAGACACGCCTCGACTATCTCTACCTGCTAACGGTTGCTGACATTCGAGGCACCGACCCCAAGCTATGGAACAACTGGAAGGACTCCCTGCTATTTAAGCTTTATAGTACGACTAAACGTGCGCTGCGCCGCGGCCTTAATCACAAAATTAATAAAAGCGAACTCGTTGTTGAACGGCAAAAAGAGGCTCGCAAGCTTCTACTGCAGCAAGATAACGCACAGATAGATACGCTATGGCAACAACTCGATGATGACTATTTTCTGCGCCACACGGCCGATGAAGTCGCATGGCACAGCGATGAGATCATCAAAAACAGTCACGATGCCCTGCCACTCATCGCAATGCGTTCAGACAGCGAACAAGGGGGTACCAAGATATTTATCTATGTTCAAGATAAAGCGAACCTCTTTGCAAATACTGTAACAGCACTTGACCAACTCAACCTCAACATCATCGATGCTCGCATCATCACAACACAAAACGGCTTCACCCTGAATACCTATATCGTACTTGAGCACGATGGCACTACCATCAGTGATGCCGCCCGCATTGATAACATCACCAATACCCTTAAGCACAGAATTGTGAATAACGATATACCGCTGACTTCTGCCACTCGTCATCTACCACGGCGACTAAAACATTTTCACACACCCACTCAGCTCAATTTTTCCAGTGAACCCAGCTCCTCATTAACTGTAATGGAGTTAGTCACCAGTGATCGACCCGGCCTGCTATCTCGCATTGGAAAAGTATTAATGGAATGTCACATCAAGGTCCATAGTGCCAAGATCGGTACCTTCGGGGAACGCGCCGAAGATATTTTTTATCTCAGCGATAAAGACGACCACATCATCAGTGATGAACATCAACTCGAACAACTCCGTCAAGCATTGATCGAAGCACTAAAAA
>CALZMY010000112.1 GCA_945788675.1 uncultured Gammaproteobacteria bacterium
CTACTTTAATAGCAAATCCACTCACCAAAAATCAGAGGTTCCTTAAATCAAGCTATTTGCAATCAATTTATCCGGCAACAGGACTCCTCTGCCAACTCGTGGTAGATTAATACCTTCATAAATCACCACTCAAAACAGACAAATGAACCAGGCACAACAACTCCTCGAGTTTATCGATAATAGCCCCAGCCCATGGCATGCTGTCGACAGTACCGTTGCAATGTTGCAGCAACACGGCTTCACTCCTCTGCTGGAAAAAGAGCACTGGCAACTCACAGCGGGCAAACGTTACTACACCATTCGCGACCAGTCGTCGCTCATCGCCTTTGTCGCCGGGGCACAACCGCCGAGCCAGTGTGGCTATCGCATCATCGGTGCCCACACCGATTCGCCGGGACTGCGTATCAAACCAAACCCGGTACAGAAGAAAGGCGAGTATTTACGCCTGGGTGTCGAGGTTTATGGCGGACCGATCCTCGCCACCTTTGCCGACAGGGATCTTTCGCTAGCGGGACGTGTCAGCGTTAAAAACGGTGACGGCCCACAGGCATTTGAGTCACGCCTGCTGCGCGTTGATGAATCGATTGTGCGCCTGCCCAATCTCGCTATCCACCTTAATCGTGAGGTCAATCAGAACGGTCTAAAGTTCAATGCACAAGACGAACTACCGCTGATCTTTTCCATCGCAGAGCGGGAAGAGACCCACTTTAAAGGATTTGTTGCTGACGCATTACAGGTCGATGAGGCGGCGGTCCTGGCGTGGGAGCTGGCCGTCTATGACACTCAACCAGGTGCCTTTTTTGGTGCCCATCAGGAATTCATTACCAACAGTCAGCTGGACAACCTCGCCTCATGTCATGCGGCACTACTGGCGTTAAACGAGACCCTCGATGAGCCGAGTGCTGCGACCCAGGTCATCGCTTTTTTTGATCACGAAGAGGTCGGTAGTGGCAGTGCCAAGGGTGCCGATGGCAGCTTTCTCGACGATGTATTAAGTCGCATCAGTGGCGCCCTTGATGAGGGCTCGCAGTGCCACCATCAAGCCATTGCCAACAGTTATATGTTAAGTGCGGACATGGCCCATGCATGGCATCCCAACTTCGCCGATAAACATGAACCGGAACACCAGCCGATCATCAATGGTGGACCGGTCATCAAGATCAACACCAATCAACGCTACACGACTGATGCCCATACCGAGGCGCTGTTTGTCTCTATCTGTGAAGCAGCACAGGTCCCTTATCAAAAATTCGTCAACCGTAGCGACCTCGCCTGTGGCAGTACTATCGGGCCGATGTCTGCCGCTCGAACGGGAATACGCTCACTCGATGTTGGCAATCCGATGTGGGCAATGCACAGCATTCGTGAAAGCGCGGGCGCTGCCGACCACGATCACATGATCCGCGCCATGGCGGGATTTCTGCGCTGTTGATGCGCAGCTTCAGTGCACATTAATCTATTCAGAGTTCATCGAGGCGTAGTTCACTCAACACCCGTATGCCATGCGCCTGTAACAATGCCGTGGTAATGCCTGCACCAGCGATGCGCTGACCACTGAAGCTGCCATCATAGATCTGTCGACTACCACAGGAGGGGCTACCCTCTTTGAGAATTGCGGTGGCAATGCCATCTTTTTTCACCTGCGTCAGCGCTGCCTCTGCCCCCTGATAAAACTGCGCCGTCACATCATCACCTGCACAGTTTTTCACACAACACCGTGATGAGGCGCCGGCCTTGTTGCAGATCTCTGCCGCCGCACGCGGTACCGGCAGACCACCGGCGACCTCAGGACAAAATGGGATCAGCACATACCCCTGATCGCAAAGCGCTGCAATCTCTGTATGCGGGAGGGCCTTGCCATCATAGCGCACCTTCTCCCCCATAAGACACGCGCTGATCAAAAGTGGTGTTTGTGAAATAGTCATTAGTCGTTCACTCCGATCATCCAAACTCTGGTCATCTCATCCCCAATAAGCTCAGTGGTGAATATGGTACCATTACCATTCGATACCGCTACTCACCTCTATACCCACTTTACCAATGAATTCCCTGTTATTCGACTTCAGTACCCTTCAGCTTATACTTGTTGCACTGCTGTTTATGTGGACCGGCTTTGTGCGCAGCGGCCTCGGTTTTGGCGGCGCGGCACTGGGACTGCCACTGATGCTTTTCATCCACGATCAACCGATCTTCTGGCTACCCGTGATTGGTGCGCACCTGCTCTTTTTCTCTGCACTGACATTACGTACGCGGCTCAATAATGTCGACTGGCATTACCTGAAACAGGCCGCTCTTTTCATCATTCCTCCTGCATTGATCGGCGTCTTCGGGCTGATCACTCTGCCCAATCAATGGCTGCTGCTCTTTATCTATTCAGTGTCGCTATTTTACGCCCTGATGTGGTTATTAAACGTCTCCATCAGTAGTCAACAAGGGTGGAGTGACAAGCTGCTATTACTCTTTGGTGGTTACGTCGCCGGCACCTCCCTCACAGGTGCACCGCTAATGGTCGCGGTATTTATGCGTAATGTGTCATTTTCACAGCTGCGCAATACGCTATTTGTGTTGTGGTTCTGCCTGGTCACACTCAAGATGAGCACCTTCGCGGTCCTCGGCATCTCACTCCAGCTAGAGAGCGCACTGATGTTACTGCCTGCTGCTGCCATCGGTCATGTCATCGGACTAAAGGTGCACGACATTATTCTAAAAAATGATCAACGTTTCAAACAGGTCGTTGGCGCACTCCTTGTCATCATCAGTGCGCTGGGCCTGTGGAATATCTCACTATAATAAAGCCTCTAGATACATTTATTGCTGTTCGATGTTCACTCTTTCACATACAAAAACCATTCCACAATAAAATAAAACCATCATAATTGTTTAGTAAAATCATAGGTTGATTTTTGCGGCAATTGGGTATCAAATATATTTCCATAGCCAATCTTTGAGATACCCATAAAGTGGTATGAAAAGGAGGTACATAATGAACATAAAACGATATGCTCCCTGGAACTGGTTTAAAAATGAAGAACAGCAGGATGTCCCTGTCCAGAATGTTCAACACCCGTCAAGCATCACCCCTGTCAGTCATCTACATGCCGAAATTGATCGCCTGTTTAATGATGCGTTCAGAGGCATGGCAGGCCACTCACTACTGAGTGACTGGGGCGGCAGCCGGGTGTGGCCAGAATTAGCCTCAATTGCACTCAAACCGAATCTCGATATCAAAGAGAACGAAGACCACTACACTATCAGTGCCGAATTACCGGGCGTTGCGAGAGAAGATGTCAACATCGAGGTCAGTGGTAATACCCTGACAGTGAGTGGCGAGAAGCAACAGGAAAAGAAAGAGGAGCGAGAAAATTACCACTGTATCGAGCGCAGCTATGGCAGTTTCGAACGTGTTCTGACTCTGCCAGATGACGCCAACCCCGACAGTATCGATGCCAAATTTAAAGATGGCGTCTTAACGATCAATATCAAGCGACAGGCCGTTGAATCAACAAAGGAGGAAGGTCGCAAGATTGAGGTTAAAGCAGCTGCTTAGCTGCTCTATACGCCGACTCATTAGTTGGCGACGGGGTCAGGGTGATAGATCACTCTGGCCCCGATCTTTACTGCCTTCATTACCGCACCGAGTGGCAAGCCAAAATAACCTCACCGCGACCTGGCACTAAGGTGAGCCGCTCCCTTTGATGCCGGTACCGCTGACTACCCGCATTACAGGCGGTATCTGATTTAAACAGAGAGCATCTCCACCCCTTGTTCCCGGAACACAACAAAATCCCGACAGGAAACATTCTTCCGACGATAACCACTTGTTTTTACTTATTATATGTTTTTTTGACGCCGAGGAAAACGCAATAAAAATAGTGTAAAATGATATTCGAACTGTAGACTTCGATCCTTCAACACAGCCAGGTTAATCTCAATAACAGCGTTATCACAGGCCGGAAACAAGACCACAACCACCCAAATTAGAGACAGCGGGCAGCCAACATGAACAACGAATTAGAACAGACGATCAGTTATCAAAATCAGGCTATCAGCTGGGCCCAGCTTGCGCGAGAAAACCCTGATGCATTTGAAGAGATGCGTCTCAAACTGATCGATGATTTCATCAAAAATGCTCCTGCAGATATGCAACAACGACTCCAGGGGCTGCAGTGGAAAATAGAACATGTGCGGCGACGCGCCAGAAACCCAGCCGATGCCTTCATCGCAATTTCAGGCATGATGTGGGAATCTACCCAACTGCTGGGGCGCAAACAGCAAGAGCTTGTTGATCTCTGTACAGGAAAGAAGATCGATACTCTCTCTCACAATAACAGCGGTAAAATCCTGAACTTCAAACGGGTAGCCAAACGATAATCCTGTTTTTAAACTCGTCGCCTCCCAACTAAGGGGCCATCAGTTTGGGACATCCTGCTAGCGATATTTAAACATCTCATCTGGCAACCTAACCTGACCGTTACCCGGTAGACGAAGCACACGTTTCAGGACAAAATCATATAATAGCGGATTAAAACGCTGTAGCTCGTCCAGCGCCTTACGTTCATCGCGAGTAATAAAACCGTGGCCCTGCAGATTTCGATTCGGATTAAGCAATGCAGAAGCGGGCAACGGGTAATCACTGCCATAAGTCATTCGTCCATTGTAATGTTCAGCTTGTCGCAAGATATCCTTCAACTGTGCCGCCAGCGAATATGGCGGAGTATGCAATGCCTTTAGTGACTTGCCACGAGGCGCCTCAACAAAGGTAATCGCCGAAAGGTCGCTCTCTGCATTAGGATATCGTTCCATTATCTCGAAAAATAGATCAGCATTAGACACCATCGCACCATCATGCTTACTGAGACCTTTGTAACCGCTGTGAGACATCACCACTCTGACACCCTGAACTAACGCATTACGATAGCCTGCTGGATTACCATATTGCTGCCACTCATGCGGCGCATCGGTTGCATGCTCAAAACCTGTATGCGTCAACAATGCAATGGGAGTACGGCCTTGACCACCAGCAAGTGCACGGTAGAATTCAGAATACACCTCCCTTGCCGGGTCAATATGCATGACATTTGGCAACCACTTAATGTAACGCACACCCGCATCTCTTAACGTTTCAACCTGTTGTAGTGCATTTGGGTCAGCCGGATGGACTGAACCCACCACTGCAAAAGGGGCATAATCGACCGCCAGTTCCGCCTTGAATTTCTGGTTCAGGCAATGAGCAAGATTGATCACATAGCGATTGGGAATGTGGACATCAGTGCGCTGCCAGTCAAGCGTGCCGGCGTCTGTATAAGTCGCGGCCATCGCCAACAGATAAAAACGTCCCGGCTTGTTGCTGCCTGGGCGATAATGTTTCACCAACTGATACAGGCGATCAATGTAACGATCATTGGCGTGGTCTTTATCCAGCGCATCAAACAATGCGTTGCTAATGCCAGACTCTTTCATCAGCACCTTGGTCTGAATAAAACGCGGCAGATTGAGCCAGCTCAAACGACGAGGATTGAGATAGATCGGGTAACGCGCAAACTGCGCCTGATCACAACCGATGACACCTTCAAAAAAGGTGACGCGCCCACCAAAACCGATCACATGGATATGTTGATCGACATTCTCCCCCTCCTCAATTCCGATAAAGGCCGATTTCACCAGGGCCTGCGTGTCATCACCAAGGTCTTCGAAACGTGCGGGGTCAGTAAAGTCGGTGGTACAACCAACGACCAGCCAACACGATAACAGGAGAATAAATAATTCGCGCGTGAGCGACGACCGAGTACAAAAAGTCATTATCAACTCTCCTTCAACGGCGGTAACATTTTAAGAAAGTTATCCGCTGGCGCACCATTGAGGCGCAAGCGACCATCGCGATAACGTAGTTCTGTGCGGAAGTATCCATCCTCCCGGCGAATAATGTTCTGAATCTCAAACTGGGCCAGCATCTGCTCTGCGGCACGTCGTGTCTGTTGAGCCAGCACCTCTGGCGTCATCGTTTGCTCAGTATCCTGCAACTGCTCGATGATGTTTTCCCGCACCGCCTTGCGCGCCTGCTGTTCGATAATGGTCGCGGGCAGTTTTAGATCAAGCTCTACCTGCATGAGTGGTAATAACCTCCTTAATCCCTCTGGCAGTTCTATTACCGCCGGCAGTGGAAAACTGTTATCCATCGCCAATTTCAGGCGTGCACTGATCAATCCATCAACCGTAGTCACCTCGGCTTTGCTAATGTGGATCTCCGGCGCCTGTGCCAGCATCGCGGGTAACAACGCCTGAATCTCTTGCAACCACACCTGTCGCAGCTGTTCTGGATCTGAAAACTCTGCCTGAGTCATCTGTTCATAACGTTTTTGCAACGACTGCAATACAGCCGCATCGAGGTTACTGAGTTCATAACGGAGTGCTCCATTATTAAACTGCTTGCCATTAATCTGCAGCAGCCTGAAGCCAAACTGCTGCATCACATCAACCACCTCGTCACGTTGCTGCGCATCATATGCTATGTTCATGCCGCGTATGACAACCTGTTGCGATACACTGTCGGCACCCTTGCCACGCGCTTTGAAAGAATCAAGAGATAAATCACCAGCACCAAGCACAAGCCCCTGTGACGATACAAAGCTACTGAAATGCCCAGACAGACCACCCACCGTCACCCCATGCGCGGCATTAGCAAGCTCAAATCGTGGACTATTGAAACGACCTTCAGCGCGTCTCGCGATCCAGTTGCCATCGAGCTCAAAATGAAGGCCGCCCCACCGCAGGTTATACTGATCGGTATGGTCACGCCCGCGATAAAGCGGTATGCGACCCTCGCTCTTAATCCCCCCCGCCCACTCAAGCCAGGTGGTGATGGCTAATGCCGACTGGTCACCAAAATAGAACGGCAGCAGCGCCGGCTGTTCATCTCCCAGCGCCAATGTAGTGACAACCTTACTCATTGTCCCGTGCAGGAATGTGTCGTCGATCCACGGCCCATGGCTAATCTGATGATGCAACGTAAACTTAAAAAGTGCAGCTGGCGGTTGAGATGAAGGTGGTAATGCAGTGACAGAGCGATTGGGGGAAACGGTAAACGTAGTCTGCGCTGTTGATGAGAGATAACCGCGCTGGTAACGATCAAGTGTGAATGAGATCCCAGATTGCACCGCCAGCTGTTGTTGGAACTCCCGAAAGCGGTTTTCAATCTCAGTCCCGATCCAGTAAGGGGTCAAAGCGGCGGCTGCGAGGGCAAGCCCCGCGAGCGAAATCAACAACACGCCCTTCTTCAACTCACGCCCCCCTCGCTCACTTATAACTTATGCGGTTCCATCTCGACATAGTGCAGTCGTCGCCCAAGAAACTGCATCTCACCACGATAGCGTTCATCTCCCCGCGTTGCAAATTCGAAACTAAAGTGACATAACAACGTCATGCGGCCTTGATCATTGCGGCGAAAACGCACCTTCGACAACACCACACTGTCATCGAGAAACTGCACATCGCTCTCATCGCAACGGCGTTTTGCGATCTGGTAAGCGACCTGTTTTAGCTCATTGGTACGCCACCAGAAGGCGACTGCCAGGGCCAGGCCACAGAGCAGCAGAAGTTCAAATAGTGACGGCATACGCGCTACGTCACTTAACGCGCTATTTCGTCCGCCAGCGTACCGACAGCAATTGCGAATTTGTGTGAACGGTTCCAGTCGAGTATCGCGCTGTAGTTGGCGGGATAGGTGATGAAGGCACGCTCACCGGGGCCATCCGGCTGCACTACCGTGGCCATCAGCTCGCGCGCGGGCAGGTCCTTGCCAAACAGTTTACGCACCCCCAGTGCCTGCCACTCTGCCAGGCTCTTTTTTACTTTTCCTTTGATCAACGCCTGATCGAAACCCTCAGGTAACATCACCTCACGCCCCCAGGTCTGGTCATCGCGCCAGCCGATGCTGGAAAGATAATTAGCTGCCGAGGCAAAGGCATCGGCCTTCGATTCCCAGATATTGATCTTACCATCGCCATCGCCGTCCATCGCGTAGGCACGAAAGGTCGATGGCATAAACTGCGTCTGTCCCATCGCGCCTGCCCATGAGCCTTTCATCCTATCGACCGTGATATGACCCTCATCGAGAATCAGCAGTGCATCCAACAACTGTTTGCGAAAAAATTTCGCACGGCGTGGATCATAGGCCAGCGTGGTCAACGCCGCGATCACATAATGTCCGCCGCTAAAACGCCCATAGCTCGTCTCCATTCCCCAGAAGGCAGCGATAAAGCGCCCCTGCACCCCAAAGCGTGATTCTATCTTCTGTAACAAGGCGCGATTTGCTTTGTATTGCTTACGTCCCAGCTCAATGCGATACGGCGTCACGCGCTTGTCGAAATAATCCTGAAAGGTCTGGATCGTCTCCGGCTGCGAACGATCAAGCTTGACCACCCGTGGGCTCGGTTTAACCCCGACAAAGGCCTTGTCAAGCGTCTCGTCCGAGACCCCCTGCTCACGCGCCTCCTGTTTGAACTCATCCAGCCAGCGGTCAAAATCTGCATCATCGGTGCCCATTGCAGTCGATGGCAATAAGAGTGGAAAGAGCACTACGGTCAGCAGCGGAAAGAAAGATTTTATTGTCATTTTCAATGATACTAACGAATTAAGAATTGCACCCATCTTAACCAAATCAGCGCCTGCTTTGCACGTACTATGAGTGGATTTTTAGCACCTGCTATCAGAGATTAATCATCTGAAAAATCTAATATTATGAAGTCCTGATTGAATCACTTCACCATTAGCCAAATTCCTCTCTATCCGGATGTTTAAGGAACCTCTATATTCCCGCACCTATCGCCGCAATCGCGGCAAGCGCGTTTGCGATCGCTCCGATTCTTCCGTCCTGCCCAACAACACCGTGACGTTCGGCCAGGAATGCCGGGGCGTTGTAGGAGATGAACACAGCGCCCCTGCGATTCTTCCAGACCAGGAATTTCTGTGGCAGATCAATGGCAATCGTTTGCTGTTCCTGCATCAGTGGTGTACCGACATTGGGATTACCGAACACGATTAGTGTTGGTAGGTGTCTGTGGCGATAAGAATGCGATTCTAATTCGTTATAATCGAGTGTCAGTGGAATTCTGAAGCCTCTGCTAGTCAACTCGCTAAGTAATGTATTCACAGTCTCTGCCAAAGATTGATTACTCTCTACGTTAACAACACCTCCTTCCACTTCGCCGATGGATGCCAAACGACGCTGCAATAAACGCAACATGCCGTCAGACACATAGGGGTCGTGCCTGTCAAACAGATAACCAACCGAATTAATCTTTAAACGAATTTCGCCCTCTATATCTTCATACACCAAAATTTTTATCGGCATATCCAGACCTATTGTCGATGATCTAAATAACAAGGAACGCTCAACACGTTTCGCAGGCCGTGCAAAAATAACTTGAGTGGGTCTTAGTTCAAGACCTACACTTGCCGCCGCGGCTTCGTGATTAACCACGATCTCGATGTTAAAGCCTTGCGCTTCCAGGACGGACTTCACTATTTCCACTGCCGCGGGAACATCTTCCGCTTCTGCGACAAGATCGTCACCACTGCCTAAGCCGCTAAACGCATAAACAGGTGTTAACGAGAAAACAAAAAATAAAACGAAAATATTTTTACGAATAAATCTCATTTTTAACTACCTCCGTTAAAGTAATGTTGAGCGCCGCTGGCTTACCAAACGGTTACTTTGATACAAACCGAATACATAAATCAGCGATTTATTTGAATCCCATCCCTGTTATCTCTCCTCAGAAGAAAGAAAAAGAGAATCACCGTACATCCATACCTGGTACTACACCAGTTAATGCAAGGGCCACATGTTTATCCGTCTCAGCACCCCCTCAACCTCAACGCGATACCTGACAATGAACCTCAACTATAGATTTATTTAAGTTACATCTTTTTATCAATCCCATTATAATAAAAGAGCCCCCAATTGTGAGGCCGCAAATCGCAACAGGAGGTGCGACAATGAAACACTCTCTATACGATGCCGTCGGTGGCCACTCCACTCTGGTGAAGGCTCACAAGATCTTTTATGACAAGGTCTACGCACATCCGTGGTTAAAACAGTTCTTTGAAGGTCACGATCAGGCCGCCATTGAGGCACGCCAGACTTCATTCATGGCTGAAAAGATGGGTGGTCCTGAGTACATTGGCAAGCCGCTGAAACAGGCGCATGAAAATATGTACATTACAGAAGAATTGGCAATGCTGCGTCACGCACTGCTGGCCGAGTCGTTATGTGAAGCGGAAATTGAAAATGAGCTATCTGAACGTTGGTTGCGGATCGACAGCGCCTTTATGCAACAGACCATCAAACCTTCGATGGATGCCTTTTACAAAGATTATAAGTTTACGTACAAGCAGAGGATTATCATTCCGAAGCCTGTTGAAAGCTAAATTCAACGACCGGCTAAAAACAACTCAAGATCACCGGCATGTAACGCCTTGCTATAGTAGAAGCCTTGCGCCGCATCACAATGCTGACGCTTCAAAAAGGCCAGCTGCGCTTCAGTTTCCACTCCTTCGGCTACAATATTAAGTTTGAGACTGCGCGCCATCGCGATGATCGCGGTAACAATCGCGCGGTCATCGGGATCATCACAGATATCACGCACAAAGGAACGATCAATCTTCAATGTATTAATAGGAAAACGTTTCAAATAACTTAGTGACGAATAGCCAGTACCAAAATCATCCAGCGAAAGACGGACACCCATCTCATCTATGTGATTCAACATCTCAGAAACCAGTTGATGCTGCTCCATCAACAACGTCTCTGTAATTTCCAGTTCAAGCGTAGTGGGATCAAGCTCATAATCACCAATCACCTTTTCAATCTTACTATCAAGCTCAGAATTTCTGAACTGGCGACTCGACAGATTCACGGACATCTGTAACGAAGGATCAAACGACAGCTGCATTTTTTTAAGTTGTCTGCAAGCAGCATGCAGCACCCACTCGCCTATTTCGACAATCAAACCAGTCTCTTCCAGCACCGGCACAAACAGTTCCGGCGATATCTCGCACTTCGCTCCATCTATTGATTCCGGGAACCAACGTAACAGCGCCTCGACACCCACTAACTTACCATTGCCGATATTGAATTGCGGCTGATAATAGAGTTCAAACGCCTCATGTTTAACCGCATTTCGCACACTTGTCTCAAACGTAAGCCGCTCATAGGCACGCGCCCCCATCTCAGATGAGTAGAACTCGTAACGATTGCGCCCACGCTCTTTGGCACGATACATCGCGATATCGGCATGCTTTAACAGAGTATTGGCATCTTTACCGTCATCCGGGCATAGCGTCACCCCAATACTCGCCGAGATAAAGAGCTCCTGCCCTCGCAGGTGGAGCGGGGCACTCAATGCCGCCTGAACTTTTTGCACCAGGTGCGTCACTTCTTCCTGCTGATTAATCTCTTCCACCAGAACAACGAATTCATCACCACCAAAACGAACCACAGTATCTGAGGCGCGTAGCGAGGCAAGCAACAAACGGGAAACCTCTTTGATTGCACTGTCCCCAACGTCATGACCTAATGTGTCATTGATCATCTTGAAGTGATCAATATCGATAAACAGGATTGCGACACGGCTATCATCGCGCTTTGCACGCGCAATCGCTTGTGTAAGCCGATCCATCATCATCGAACGATTAGGCAACTGCGTCAGCGCATCATGATGAGCCATATATCGCAGTCGCTCCTGCACCTCGATACGATCGGTGATATCGCGCCCGGTAGAGATAAAATGGGTTATCTCACCCTCTGAATTTTTCAGTGGCGTAATCGTTTTTTCTTCATAAAACAGCACCCCATCCTTACGGCGGTTAATCAATATGTCATTGAATACTTCTCCAGACTTGATTGTCACCCATAGCTCGCGATAAAAACGATTATCGTGAGACCCTGAACCCAGAAAATCAGGTTTCAACCCAATCACCTCTTCATAACCATAACCGGTAAGTGCCTCAAACGCGGTATTAACATATTCAATGATGCCCTCATGATCGGTAATCACCACCGCATCTGCCGTTTGCTGCAATGCAGTTGAGAGTTTGTGCATTATTGACTCATTGAGTTTACGCTCACTGATATCCGTAACACTCACACGCAGTAACACCCCTTCATCAGACGGTAAGCGCACCAGCCTGACTTCGCACACGACTCTGTTTTGTTCTGCATTATCAAACAGCCACTCAAAGACTGCCGCTTCACCCGCAACTACGGCCCGCTCAATCTGCTGTTCGATTCGTTTACTTGTACGCTCACCGCCAGTCAACATCAAAGGACTCAATTCTGTAAAATTTTTACCGATCAGCCGCTTACGCGAACAGCCAAAAATAATTTCAGCATTCATATTCGCGTCGATAAATTGATTGGACTCAACATCAAGCACCAGGATTGCTTCCGGTGCATGCTCGACTAGCGTCCGAAACCGCTCTTCACTACGACGGGCATTTTGCAATGCCAGCATACTATTCAATGCCTCAGCCAGACGGTTGGCCAGCTCATTAAAGATCTGCACTTCATCGTGACTAAAGTCGTGATGGTGTGAACAGTGGTGCAGGCCCAGCAGCCACGGCTTGCCCATACGCGTTTCAATCACCACCGAAAGCTGTGTCTTGACCGAAAAGGCCTCCAGTGCTTCATACTCAAAAGTCGCTTCACGTATATCAGTGATTGTTGGGCCCGGCGAGGCAAGAAACTGTTCAATGCCAGCCTTATGTGCTGGCGTGATCTCAACAGAAGTATTCGCAGCACACGCGCCCGGCCATTGCGGCACAGTCTTTTCCATCTTGACATCGAAAAATGCCGCATCAGGATCACAGGGATGCAGCAACCATGCTCGGTCACATTGAAAGAGTGCCAGCATTTCACCAAGCGAGTTATCCAGCATCTGCTCAAGGCTGGATGAACTGTTACTTGCATCATTAAGACGTTGCAGCGAGTCGATCAAATCAATATTGATCGAGTTGTGCTGCTTAAGAACTTTATTATCGTTGTTTTTTTTATTCACCGAACACCCATATCTGCAACATTCTGTTATTGCCGACTATTCGATTCAGCTCCCTGATGATGCAAAATATGAACTATCCTTTTCATCTAACAAACCTACTAAAACGGTCAACAACAACCGTCACCATATTAATCAACAAGTTAACATGAAAAGTGCAGCAAGCGTTAATAATAATTAGATACAGAATAGCTTTTATTTTTTACGCGTAAACACCCAGTCATGTGCATTCGACATTGCTGGGTTAAAACTGTAACCATCCTGATTAAACGTCTTAAACAATTGCGGATCAGTGATGCGCTGCTTGATAATGTAACGGCTCAACATACCGCGTGCCTTTTTCGCATAAACACCCATAACCTTATATTGACCGTTTTTATACTCTTTAAAGTGCGGCGTGATGATTTCAGCCTGCAATAGCTCAGGCTTTATCGCCTTGAAGTACTCGTTTGAAGCAAGATTGATCAGATGCTTTTCGCCACGCTGTTGCAGTTGCTGATTCAAACCCTGAGTAATACGATCTCCCCAAAATTCATATAAATTCTTACCGCGTACTGTATCGATCTTACGCCCCATCTCAAGGCGATAAGGCAACATCAAATCAAGCGGTCGCAACAGGCCGTAGAGTCCAGAAAGAATGCGTAGATGTTGTTGTGCAAATTCAAGATCATCATCATCTAAATTCAACGCATCAAGACCTACGTAGACATCCCCCTTGAAGGCCAGCAACGCCTGCCTCGCATGCTTTGAGGTAAAGGGCCTGCGCCATTTCTTAAATCGCTCAACATTGAGTGTCGCAATCTTTTCGCTCACCGCCATCAGCCTCATCACATCCTCTACCGAATATTGGCGCGCACGCTTGACCAGAACAGCAGCGTCATCAAGGTAGTCTGGTATGGTGTGTCGCGCAATCGCTACTGGCGTCTCGTAATCGAGTGTCTTGGCAGGGGATATGACTAACAACATAACGATTCACTCATGAGCAATAAATCGTGCGGTGATGAGAACAGCGCAGTGCGATAATATTCCGGGCAAAAAACCGGCATAAAAACGGAAAACAGCGGGTGATACCTATATCACGATTTCACGCCATCTTTGGCGCAAGCTGCATTGACGCCTCACGAAGCTTCTTGTCGAGATAAAAACAGACAAAAGGTGTCATACCCGCAATCATGATCAGCGCGGAGGTACTGTCCGGTAGTTTGTGGCGCTGCATCACCACCATGGCACACCCCACATAGAGCATAAAGAGAAACCCATGGCTCCAGCCCATTACAGTTACCGCCTCCGGCACCCCGAGATAGTATTTGGCAGGCATCGCAACAAAGAGCAATAATAGAAACGAGATCCCCTCGACCAGACTGACAATTCTAAAAATTCTAAGCATATTGATTTTTCGTCTTACTAATTTACTCGGACTGGCGTATTTACGTTAATTCCCACTTCAACACCACCGTCCCTCACCCAGTGAAACTACATCCTAAAGCCTGCCAGCATGAATATCAAATCAATTACATCACTATCTGATAGCCGCTGTTCAGCGCTGATTTAGGATTATTCCCTCATCATTTCAATATATACTGCGATGCTTCAGAAATCACCCCCAACCCCAAAGACAAAGACCCGCCAGGGCGGGTCTTCAAAAAAGACACAATGTAAAGATCAGCTATGCCGCAGCCAACACCTTTTCAGCCGCATTAACAGCAACACCACGCTCATATTTGGCCCCCACGCGACCCAGCACATCTTCAAGTGCAGCGAGGCAGAACAGCACGTTACGTGTGTTACAAGCGTGCCCCATCAGTCCAATACGCCATACCTTCCCTGCCATCACACCAAGACCGGCACCAATTTCGAGGCTGTAGTCTTGCAGTAGCGCAGTGCGAACTGCCGCATCATCGACACCCTCAGGGATCGTAATGGCATTCAGCTGTGGCAGACGATGTGCCTCATCAACAACAAAACCAAGCCCCATCGATTCCAGTCCGGCACGCAGCGCGAGATGATGTTTATGGTGACGCGCCCAGGCGTTTTCCAGTCCTTCATCCTGTAGAATCACCAGTGACTCATGTAAGCCATACAGTGCATTGACCGGCGCGGTGTGGTGATAGGCGCGCTTACCTCCCCCTCCCCAGTATCCCATCACCAGATTAAGATCAAGGAACCAGCTCTGCACCGTAGTTTGACGGTTTCTTATTTTATCCAGTGCACGCTCACTGAAACTGACCGGCGACAATCCTGGCGTACATGAAAGGCATTTCTGAGTGCCGGAATAGATCGCATCGATCTTCCATTCATCTACCTTCAGCGGCGTCCCCGCCAACGAGGTGACCGCATCAACAATCGTCAAACAATCGTACTGGTGGGCAATCTCCACCAGGGTCTCTGCATCAGACTGCGCACCGGTCGAGGTCTCAGCGTGAACAAAGGCGACTACTTTGGCATCGGGATTAGCCTTCAGCGCATCTTCCAGCTTTTGCGGATCCACCGCATCGCCCCAGCTATCTTCAACCATCACTGCGGTCCCACCACAGCGCTCAACATTCTCTTTCATGCGACCGCCAAAAACACCATTTTGGCAAATGATGACTTTATCACCTGGCTCCACAAGATTGACGAAGCAGCTCTCCATCCCGGCAGAACCCGGTGCAGAGACCGGCATCGTCAGTTCATTTTCAGTCTGGAAGGCGTATTTCAGTAACCCCTTCACCTCATCCATCATACCCACAAAGGCGGGATCAAGATGACCAATGGTCAGGCGCGACATCGCTTCCAGAATACGAGGATTGACATCCGAAGGGCCAGGCCCCATCAAGGTGCGTTGCGGCGGGTGAAACGAGCGTACAGTCATATTCCTTCCTTAATTATTTATTTCAGCTTATCCGACTCTAAAGGTCGGGATTTATAACGTAAAGTGGCGTCCAGTACAAATCATGGTTCATGCATACGCACTTTTTCAGTGAAGAACTGACATTTAATAGTAATTGTAAATAATTGTTATTTAATATTATTCCTCAACAAGCGAATACAGATACTGGTAAAGCACTCGCGCCGACTTTGGCGGCTTATTTTGTTCTTGCTCCTTAGTGGCATTTCGTGTCAGCTGACGAAGATGCTGGCGATCGATCTCTGAAAACCGCTCAATCAGTGACTGCATCAGCGCATCATCACCTGCAATCAACGCATCACGCCACTGCTCCGCCTCATGATGCCGACGCACCTCTTCTCTATGTGGTTGATAGAGCTGCTCCAGCGCCTGCCGAATCAAGGCCTCATCTTCAAATTCCGTTATCAACGCGGCTATACGAGTAAGCTGACGCTTAAGCGCCCGACGCGTAAAGCGCTGCCCGTCATGGATTGCGTCGAGCGTCTCTTCACACAGTGGTATCTTTGCCAGTCGTGCCGCACTGAGTGCAACCAGCGCCTCACCAAGATCACGCCGCGCCAGCATCTCGCGCTTCAGCTGAGAGCGACTCTTCTCCTCTCCAAGGACACTATCATCCTCGCCCTCAAAGCTCTCTTCCTCGTCATCGAAGAAGTCATCATCACTGAAATTACGCTTTTTTTTCGCCATAACAAGCCAGAATAATCATTAAGTTATCAGCATAACCTGCTAATTTTATATAAAAAATAAATCACCAAACAACATAAAGTCAGAATGGCAAGGTCACCATACTCAGCAGTGTTGAAAGCGCCACCTTAGCAGCGAACATCGCTGCATCCAAGCCGTAGCAATCACAGATCACCATCCCCATCACCGGAATACGCGTGAGCCGCAGGGCGTGCCAACGCAAACGCATGCCAAGTGATATCAGCATCAGCGTCACCACACAATGACCCAGCGTATCAAGAAAATCAGCCACTGGCGGCACCATCTGAACACCTGTTGCATTCAGCACCACTGCGGCCATTGCCGTCCAGGTCGGCGGCGCCTTCAACAGGGTAATCAGTGGATTTTCATCGCTACCCATCTCACCATGGCGATAATGGCGCGCAATCAAGATACCAGCGATCAGCAGCAATGGGCTACTGGTAAAAAGGTCAAACTGAATAGCGGTGCCGCGCGCCCATTCACCGAAGGTTGCCCCCAACCCTAGCAGTGATACCCTACCCAGCCAGCGCTTTCAGCCGCGCAACATCAGCGTTATCTAAAGAACTCAGAGAGTCAAACGCAACAGCAGCGCTCAGGCTACCTGTTGTGGGATACTATTGCGACAGTGGGTAATGTTGTTCTCTTCGTCAAAATAGACAAGCGTCGGCTTGAAGTCAGCCAGCTCTTGCTGATTGAGCACGACATATGAACAGATGATAACACGATGACCAGGGGCTGCTTTGTGTGCAGCTGCGCCATTAACAGAGATGATCTTTGAACCTGCTTCGGCACGGATCGCATAGGTCACAAAGCGCTCACCGTTATCGATGTTATAGATCTGGACCTGCTCATATTCACGAATTCCAGCGCGATCCAGCAGGTCACTATCTATTGCACAGGAACCTTCATACTCAAGCTCTGCGTGCGTGACACAGGCCCGATGAAGTTTTGCATTTAGCATCGTTTGCTGCATTGTTCTAACTCATCCTCACTAAAACAGATCCACAATTTTTAACACAGACCCCGCAAACGGAGTCAACTCGCATTTTAACATATTAATGAGTGCTAACTACCCTGAATTCAAGCAAATATTATCGATCAATCGCGCCTTTCCTAACCACGCAGCGGCAAGAATCACCAGATCTTGAGCATTCCCCTGCGCTTTAGAAAGGTCATTACGGTTGCGCACACTGAAATATTCGGGCCTGAAACCACCTTTCTGCAATGCCTGCATCGCCAGAGCTTCGATGACAGCCAAATTTTCATTACCGAGCAACAGCTGTGATTTCGCCTGCACAAGTATCCGGTACAGCAACGACGCCTGCTGACGCTCTTCCGCATTTAAATATCCATTGCGTGAACTCATTGCCAGGCCATCGCTTTCCCGCTCTGTTTCAATGCCGACAATCTCGACTGGAAAACAGAGCTCATCCACCATGCGCCGAATGATCATCAATTGCTGAAAATCCTTCTCACCAAACAACGCCACATCGGGCAATACAATATTAAAAAGTTTTGCGACCACTGTCGTGACACCAATAAAATGGCCCGGACGGTGTTCGCCACAAAGAATATCCGACAGCCCCGACACGACCACTTTACTGCTCTGTTGGTACCCATCGGGATAGATCACTTCTACCGACGGTAAAAATAGCGCGTCAACACCGGCCTCAGTCAACTTCGCACAGTCTTGCACCAACGTATTTGGATAGGCGGCAAAATCATCTTTATCATTAAACTGCATCGGATTGACAAAGATACTCACGACGACACGCTGGCCGTGATCACGCGCCTTTTCGACCAGGCGTAGATGACCACGATGCAGGTTCCCCATCGTCGGCACAAAGACGATACGCTCAGCCGCCATACGCCAACAATGCAACTGCTGACGAAGTTCACCAATGTGATTAAAGCGCTGCATTACATCTTCCAGCTGATATGACAGGCTTTACGCAATGATCTGCTCTGGAGATGGAAACTCACTTGCCTTGACCTGCCGCACATATTCAGTGATCGCGGCCTCGACAGAATCAGCCCCTTCAAGAAAATTTTTTGAAAAACGCGGTCGTTTACCAGGAGTGATACCCAGCAGGTCATACAATACCAGCACCTGACTATCGCAATCCGCACCGGCACCAATACCGATCACCGGCACCTTCGATTGTTCACTCACCGCCTTCATCAACGCAGCAGGCACACACTCCAGCAACAGTAACTCAGCGCCAGCCGCCTCCAGTACCTCTGCCTCTTCAAGTAGACGCTGTGCGGAGGCCTCGTCTCGCCCCTGCACCCGATAGCTGCCCAGTTTATTGATCGACTGCGGCAATAACCCCAGGTGACCACAGACTGGAATGCCACGTTCGCTCAGCAGTCGCACCGTATCGACTATCACCGCACCACCTTCAAGCTTCACCACCTGTGCACCCCCCTCTTTCATCAAGCGTGCCGCATTGGCGAGAGCAAGCTCGGGAGTGGCATCAGACATAAACGGCATATCGACAATCAACAATGTATTAGCGCTACCCCGACGCACACAGCGAGTATGATAGATCGTCTCATCAATCGTCACCGGCACCGTGGTCGAATGCCCCTGAATCACCATGCCAAGTGAATCACCCACCAGAATAACTTCAACGCCAGAGGCTTCAAGGATCGCAGCAAAACTCGCATCATAGGCGGTGAGTGTTGCAAACTTCTCGCCACGTTTTTTCATCGCGCGCAAAGTTGAAAGCGTTATAGCTGACGTCATGAATTTCCTCGTTTGGCCTTTAAATAAACAGCCCGTTAGAACTTCAATGGCAATGGATTAAAATAATGACGGCCACTGGTAATTGTACAGATCCGCTCCAGTAGCGATTCATAGTCACCCTCGTTACTCACCGGATCAAACTCTGCCGCATTGACAATCAAGAGTGGTGACGCACTGTAATAATGGAACAAACGCGCATAGGACTCCACCACTTTTTTAAGATATTCAGATTGAATCAGGCGTTCCTGCGACAAACCACGCTTGAGAATACGATCCATCAAAACATCGATCGGTGCCTGCAGATAAATCACCAGATCAGGACACGGTGCATCAAGCACCATCTGGCTATAGATCTGATCATAGAGACGCAGCTCATCATCATCGAGCGTAATCTGTGCAAAGAGACGATCTTTTTCGATCAGGAAATCAGCCACTCGCACCGAACGAAAGATATCTCCCTGACGTAACTCCTCCATCTGTCGCACACGCTGGAACAGAAAAAAGAGCTGGGTCTGCAACGCCGCAGTTTTGGGGTTTTGGTAAAAGCGCTCAAGGAACGGGTTTTGATCTGCCCCTTCCAGCAACAACTCGGTATTAAAGGTCGAAGCCAGCTTTTTTGCCAGACTTGTTTTACCCACCCCGATCGGCCCTTCAACAACAATATAATCAGGAGGCGTTATCAACATCCTGTTCCTCAAAGTGACCCTGGTATGCATTACCACCTATCAGCAATTTCATACCACGCATTGGACAGCGTTCGACCAATCGTTCCAGCGCGCCAAGCAGCGGGATTTCCAGTGCCGGTGCAAGCTCATACATCGGATAGAGCACAAACTCACGCATCCTCATTCCTGGGTGTGGTACGGTCAACTTCAACGTATCGAGCTGCAGATCACCATACAACAATATATCGAGATCAAGTGTGCGTGGCGACCAGCGCGGCGTTGCCTCACTGCGCACTCGCCCCTGCAACGTCTCTATCGACTGTAGCTGCTCTAACAAGGCATATGGAGAAAGCGTTGTCTGCAGCTGCGCAACCGCATTAACATAGTCAGGCTGCTGCCCATTCTCCTCATTCGCCCTGTCAGCCACGAGTGCTTTACTCAGATAAAAAGAAGAACATCGCAGTGAACCATCAACGGACAACTGCCGGAGTGCCGCTAACGCCAACTCAAGCTGTTGCTCAGGCTCATCCAGATTACTACCGAGGCCGATCCATGCATCAATACGTTGCGCTACCATCTCATCAACTCCACCGATCCACTTGCGTTACTTTGACTCGCCTGTCCCACTAGCAGGCGTTTCATCTGGCGATTTTTTACGCGAACGACGTCGCGGGCGTTTTTTAGGCGCTGCACGACTGGCCGCCTGCGCCACCACATCGGGATTTTCCACCTGGAATTCTGTCCACCAGTCGCACAGTTCCTGATGTGATTCACCCGCCTCAGCACGCAGCAATAAAAAGTCATACGCGGCTCGAAAACGGGGATGACCTAACAATCGCAAAGGCCCTTTGCCAGTCGTGCGCTTAAGACGAGGCTGTAACTGCCATATCTCGCGTGTCTGTAAACTAAAACGCTTTGGAAATACGACACAACGACTCTGCTCAGATAACACTTCGCCACCCGCTTCACAGATCGACTGCACTTCAGTCATCCCCTCGCGCCGTAACTCTTTTGCACGCCGCTGCATTGGCATCCACATAAACACTGCATATAAAAAGGCCGGGGTTACCGGCTTACCGGCTGCAATGCGCGCATCGGTATTCTCCATCGCACGTAAGATCAACGCATGAAACAGACCATGCTGATCACTCTCCAGCACCTCTGCGGTCTGCGGGAAGAGGTATTGCAGCAGATTATAGTGACAGAGTAATTCATAGGTCTGCACCGCACAGCCCCCCATAAAGAGCTTCAATACCTCCTCGAAGAGGCGCGCCGCTGCGATATCAGTCAACAGATGGCCCAGATCAAAGATCGGCGCTTCAGCCTCAGGATGAATTCGAAAACCGAGCTTCGCCGCAAAACGCACCGCACGCAACATGCGCACCGCATCTTCACGATAACGCACTTCGGGATCGCCGATCAGACGCAACATGCCCGCTTCAAGGTCTTCAACGCCGCCGGCGTAATCCACCACCGAGAAATCCTTGATATTGTAATAGAGCGCATTAACGGTGAAGTCGCGTCGTACCGCATCATCCTCGACCGTGCCGTAGACATTGTCTCGTACGATCCGTCCTTCTTCGGTTATTCCACCTTCTTCCTCGTCACTATGATTTGCACGGAAGGTGGCAACTTCTATAATTTCACGGCCAAAGTGAACATGGGCCAGACGAAATCGTCGTCCGATCAGGCGACAGTTGCGAAACACCTCTTTAATCTGCTCCGGATGGGCATCGGTTGCCACATCAAAATCTTTTGGCTCACGACCCAGCAACAGGTCACGCACCCCACCACCGACGAGGTAGGCCTCATAGCCGGCGTCCTTTAGGCGGTAAAGCACCTTTAATGCGTTCTCAGAGATACCAGAGCGCGATAATACGTGCTCAGGCCGAGGAATAATCCTGGATTTAATAACAATGCGTCCTAATCTTTAATTCAAATGGCGTCCATAATTTCGGCTTGTAGATCGCTCAATGGTGCGTATAATACCGCAAAACTGAGATGTATCTTATTAATTTTATTGAATTCACACCAAATTACTACCAGTTTTTTAATGCTCCCTTCGTCTAGTGGCCTAGGACACCGCCCTCTCACGGCGGGAACAGGGGTTCGAGTCCCCTAGGGAGCACCATTATAACCAATTGATAAACCAATGGTTTATCATATTCGACGCGCCAGCCGGGCGCACCTCCTTCTGCTCAAAAGCACTTCTAATATCATAACTCATTGATTAAATAATAGTTATCGGCAAGAGCAAGTCGAACACAGGTTGCAGAAAGTCGCCCCGAGGCCGATAAATGTTATATTGAATATAATGAAATGAATACTGCAACGCACTGGCAATAGCAGCGTTGCACCCTGAATCAAAGGGGGTTCACTATGTTGACCTACACCAAACACGCCCTGCTTACCCTGCTGTTACTCGCGCCGCTATCGCCACTCTGCGCACAAAATAAAGATGCCAGGATCAACCCCGAAATTGACCAAAGCATCGACCAGCTAATGCGGGTTAGCGGCCTCAAACATACCATCGACAGCTTTCCACAGGAGATCAGGGCACAGATCAAGCAACAAAAACTGAGCAACCCCAGGGCAGCCCTCACAGATGAAGAGAGCACACTGCTCTTCTCCCACCTCAACTCCGACGCCATTTACCGCAATCTCAAACAACACCTCAATAGTCAACTCGATAGTGAAAAGTTAACCGCCCTGCTTGAAATGCACAATGACCCATTGATGAAACGAATCGTTGCCGCCGAGATCGCCGCATCATCAGTCGAGACACAAAAAGAGATAGCTACTTTCAGTGCTGAACTGCGCCACAAACCGCCATCAGAACAGCGCATAAAGATGATCCAGCAACTCGATCGTGTTTCGATGAGCACAGAATCAGTGCTCTATATTGTGGAAATTGTGATGCTCGGCATGAGCGAAATGATGTTGGGACGCGAAGGCAAAAACAACGATACTAACCGAGCACAAATGCAAGCGGAGATTGCCAGCACCTCTCGTTTGATCGAAGATGAACTGCGCCAGCAAATCATCATGTCGATGCACTACATCTATCGTGATTTTTCAGATGCCGAGGTAATGCACTACATTGAGCAACTCAAACGCAATGCAAGCCAGCACTACACCCACGCGGCGATCGAAGGGATTGGCATCGTAATACTTGACGCCTTTAAACAAGGGATGAACCAACTACTACAGCGACGCAACGCCAGAGCGGCTTAACAAATCGCCTGCAATCTATTGCGCCCGCTGACGCACCGCCTCAAACAGACACACCCCGGTCGCTACCGATACATTGAGGCTCGAGACCGAACCCGCCATCGGCACCGAGATCAACACATCACACTGCTCACGCGTCAGTCGTCTGAGCCCCTGCCCCTCGGCCCCTAGCACAAGCGCCAACGGCCCTTTGAGGTCCGCGTTAAATAGCGGCGTCTCGCCACGTTCATCCGCCCCCAGTAACCACACCCCTTCATCCTTCAGTTGACGTAATGCGCGTGCAAGATTGGTCACCTGAATCAACGGCACATGCTCTGCTGCACCACAGGCTACTTTACTCACCACCGACGTCATTCCGACCGCGCGGTCTTTCGGTACGATCACCGCATGGACACCAGCAGCATCAGCAGTACGTAGACAGGCACCCAGATTGTGTGGGTCCTGAACCCCATCCAGCACCAGTAAAAATGGCGGTTCATCCAGTCCGGACAACAACTCTGGAATATTCAGCGCCATTTGTGGTGCAGTGGCGGCGTTACACTCGGCGACCACCCCCTGGTGACGCTCACCGCCCACCATTGAATCAAGCGTTGCATTCGTAGCGCCCTGCAACAACACACCAGCCTTGTCGGCCAGACTTTGTAGCCGTTTGATGCGCTGATTTTTCTGCGCCTCGCGCGCGATCCACAACGTCTGGACACGCGCAGCATCCTTCTCCACCATAGCCGTGACGGCATGGATGCCAAACAGGTAATCGCTATCGGAAGATTTATTCATCGCACCATAAAGATTGAATCAAAAGAACTAGTATTAAAAGCTAACGGCGGCGACGGCGAGATTTCTTTTTTACTGGTGCGTCAGACGCTTCGCCAGACGTTCCCGCTGGCTTTCCTTCAGGCTTACCGGCTACCTGCTCATCACCTTTTTTCGCTTTGTTGCGCGAGCCTCTTTTTTTACCCGAACGCTTTTTTGACGCGCCCTTCTTTTTCTTCTCTTCTTTACCATCTTCAGATGAGCCCATCAAAGCAAAATCGATCTTGCTCTCATCGAGATCCACGCGCGCAACACGTACGTGGATAGAGTCACCCAAACGATAGACCATCCCACTACGCTCACCCTTCATTTCATGGCGTTTTGCATCGAAATGATAGTAGTCATTATCCAGCGATGTGATATGCACCAGTCCTTCAACAAAGATCTCATCAAGTTCAACAAATAGACCAAAACCGGTCACCGAGGTGATGATGCCGGAAAACTCCTGCCCAATACGGCTCATCATGTATTCACACTTGAGCCAGTCAATCGCATCACGCGTCGCATCATCGGCACGACGTTCGGTTGTTGAGCAGTGATCACCTGCCATCTCCATATTGGCATGGTCATACCTGAAGGTATCTGCGGTGCCACCTGCGATCAGGTGACGAATACCACGGTGAACCAGCAGATCAGGATAACGTCGAATCGGCGAAGTAAAATGGGTATAGGCCTCCAGCGCCAGGCCAAAATGACCAATGTTCTCAGGGCTGTAAACCGCCTGACTCATGCTACGTAGTAGTACCGTTTCGATGAGATGACGATCATCGCGCTGTTGCACCTCATCCAGCAGCTTTGCATAATCCTTTGCCGATGGCTCAGCACCACCACCCAGCGTCAACCCCATCTCGGCCAGAAATGCCTTCAGATCTGTCAATTTTTCTTCGGCCGGATTCTGATGAATACGGTAGACCGTCGGGAATTCGTTTTCTTCAAAGAATTTAGCCGTTGCCACATTGGCGGAGATCATAAATTCTTCAATCAGGCGATGGGCATCATTACGCACCGTCGGCACAATCTGTTCAATCTTACGCCCTTCACCAAAGACAATACGGGTCTCGGCACGATCGAATTCGATCGCACCACGTTTGCTGCGCGCTTTACGCATCGCATGATAAAGATTGTAGAGTTCTGTCAGATGAGGCATCAGTGGCTCGTATTCGCGACACAGATCCGCATCGCCATCGACCAGCATCGCCGCCACCTTGGTATAGGTGAGACGCGCATGGGAACGCATCACCCCTTCAAAAAATCGATAGCTACGCAGCTTGCCCGCGGGCGTAATCGACATCTCGCACACCATGCAGAGACGATCGACTTCCGGGTTCAGCGAACAGAGGTGATTAGAAAGAATCTCCGGCAACATCGGGATCACATTCTCAGGAAAATAGACCGAATTACCGCGCAGCCACGCCTCCTGATCAAGCACCGTATCGGGTTTCACATAAGCAGAGACATCGGCAATCGCGACCATCAGCTTCCAGCCATTGCTCACTTTTTTACAATAAACGGCATCATCAAAATCACGCGAATCATCGCCATCGATCGTTACCAGTGGCAACTCGCGAATATCCTCGCGTCCCGCTTTCGCTGCCTCTGGTACTTCACTGCCGAAAGTAGCCGCCTCATCCTCGGCCTCACGCGACCAGCTGTTGGGCAGTTCGTGAGTGCGAACCGCAATCTCCATCTCCATTCCCGGCGCCATGTGATCACCCAATACCTCGGTGATTTCACCTACCGGCTGCGAGCGACGCGTCGGCTGCTCCAGAATAGTCGCGACGACAATCTGTCCCGTCTTTGCATCGCCCTGCTTCTCCTCAGGGATAACGATCTCATGGGTGATACGCTTATTGCTCGACTCGACAAAACCGACGCCACTCTCCTTAAAAAAGCGACCCACAATCTCGTGATGTGCATGCTCCAGCACCTCGACCAATGCCCCTTCGCGGCGGCCACGCCGATCCATCCCCACCACGCGCACCAACACGCGATCACCATGCATCACGGCGTGCATCTGGCGTGCAGAGAGGAAGGTATCATCACCACCTTCGTCGGAGACCACAAAACCAAAGCCATCGGGATGACCAATCACGCGACCTCGAATCAGGTCCATACGGCTTGCTGGGGCGTAGCCCTCACGACGATTTCGCACCAGCTGCCCGTCGCGCTCCATCGCCCGCAGGCGACGACGCAGTGCCTCCAGATCCTGATCGTCGACAAGCCCTAGCGTCTCGCTGATTTCCTTCATATTCTGCGGTCGATCACACCCCTCAAGGAGCTCTAAAATGCCCTCGCGGCTGGTAATGGGATTCGCGTATTTCTGTGCCTCGCGCTCGGCAAACTTATCTTTTTCAGGTGATTTTTTACTCATGGCGCGTAGTATAGCGCAGAACCGCCGTCATCAAGTAATTTCAAAGGTTTAGGAATACTGGCGGGCTAACCGCCATTATTATTTAACTGGCCTAAAATCATGACGTCATCACAACCGTTTTTAATTCTCACCAACCATACCGGCGTAATTGACAATGCAACCCCTAATCGGTACAGTGCGCCCCTTAGTTTCATACGCCATGAATGATGCAACCGCTAATTCAACATGCCGAGGTGGTGAAATTGGTAGACACGCTAGCTTCAGGTGCTAGTGGGGGCAACCCCGTGGAGGTTCAAGTCCTCTCCTCGGCACCATTTTTCCAGACCATCCCAGACAACCGCAAACTACGTTTTTTGCTGTTTATAAAGGTTTTTTTATAGCCTTTACGACTCACTGCATATTGTCCGGCGTTGTCCACAATTGTCCCGTCTGTGGAGCGTGAGTGGAGCGTGAGTGGAGCGTGAAATCATCACCTAAACCCTCGAATATACCCTCCTGTTTTCATCCTTATGCTTGTAAATACGCCATCTCTGCCGAGAGCTCTTGCTCACTCTCATAGAGATTAAGGCGGTTGCCTGTTGTTGCGGATGGTTAGGGGTATGTGCTGATCGTGCCTTTTGGATTCTCTTTTTGATACTGGTGTGCGCAGAGGCTTCGGGGCTCTTTGCCATCCTGGCTCTAATCGGATTTAGATCCACGTATGCCATACAGGCCATCAGTGCGGCTTCATCTAAGAGTGCCTGAGACTTGAACCGTCCTTCCCAGAAGCGTCCGGTACAGTCGTCCTCCGCATTGGCCTGGCGTGCAATCCCTTCGTTTAGGACCCGCATGAACCAGCTAATGTCCATGAGTCGTAAACGCCACTTCTCGACACACTCACTTAATAC
>CALZMY010000113.1 GCA_945788675.1 uncultured Gammaproteobacteria bacterium
CGAAATATCTTTTAAAGGCCGTTCAAAGATCGGTTCACAGACACTGCGAATCGCTGACTCAAACTCATCGACGCGTGTCCCCTTGGGCACCCATTCGGACTGCACATGCAGTTCTGCAACACGACGATAGTCGCGATTAAAAAAGGCAAGGAAATTCTCTGCAAGGTAATGTTGATCTTCCGGGCTCAGCGTCCCCATAATGCCAAAGTCGATTGCAATGTACTGCCCTTCCGGCGAAACAAAAATATTACCAGGGTGCATATCGGCATGAAAGAAATTATGTTTAAAGACCTGCGTAAAGAAAATCTCAACACCGGTTTCTGATAGTTTTTGAAGATCGATATCCTGCTGGCGCAACGCCTCGATATCACTGATAGGCGTTCCGGAGATGCGCTCCATCACCATCACATTGCGTCGTGTCTGCGGCCAGTAGACCTCTGGCACGTAAAGCATCTCGCTCTTGGCAAAATTGCGTCGCAACTGTGACGCACTGGCAGCCTCTTTGATTAGATCAAGTTCGTCATAGATGGTCTTTTCATATTCTGCCACCACTTCACGTGGACGCAGACGTTTGCCTTCTGACCAGTAACGCTCTGCCATGTCGGCCATAATATAGAGCAGGCCAAGATCACGTTTAATGATTTTTTTGATCCCTGGGCGCACCACTTTAACGATCACCTGTTTACCATCCAGTAGCGTGGCAACATGCACCTGTGCAATCGATGCGGACGCTAACGGCTGTTCATCAAATGACAAAAAGACTTTATTCAGCGGCTCTCCATAGGCCTCTTCAATAATACGACGCGCCTCGCTACCCGGAAACGGACTCACGTTATCCTGCAGCTTTGCCAGCTCATCAGCAATATCGTCGGGCAATAGATCTTTGCGCGTTGATAAGATTTGACCAAACTTAACAAAAATTGGACCAAGATCTTCGAGCGTGCGCCGCATGCGCACCGCATGCGGCACACGCACCCCGCGGCGGAACCAATTCCACGGCAACAGATACAACATAAAACGAAAAGGGCGAAACAGGTGCATCTCCAGCACCACTTCGTCGAGTCCATGTTTAACCAGAATACGATTGATATGCAGCAGGCGAAAAACCTGGCCAGGTCTGATGATCACTCAGCCTCTCCTCGCTGAGTTAACAGGCGCTGCACCCGCGCCTCGATACGATCGACATCGCCACGCAACGTATCGACGGCTTCTAAAAATGGGCCGACTTCTTCACGATGTGGCAACAGACGACTCTCTTCCTGTAGATATTCACTGACATCCTGCTCAATGGTGCTACGCGTCTGCGTGGCCCAGTCGGCCACATCCCTGACCACATTACCGACTTTATGCCCGACCACATCTCCCAGCAATTTCGACAACTGCTCTTCCCAGTCGAGATCAAGATCGTTCATAATATCGCGCACACGCTGTCCGGTCTCGGTATCGCCAACGATCTCAACATCACCGGAGAACAACGCCTTTTGCTGATCGCCACCCAGCCCCATGCGCATCATCGACAGCGGCGCACCACGCAGCCACACATCCACCACGCCATGATGCTCGCCTCGCAACTGCAGGCCGACACTATCAGGCAACAGATAGAACTTAACATTCAGTCCCAGCAACTCAACCCCAATAACCTTGCCACTGAGTCCTCGCACCCGCTGTAATGCATCGGGGTCAAGTTGAAGACAGTGGTTAACCGCCGTCTCAAGGGTAGAGAAAGATGTCGCTTTAATCGATGAGGTGATACTCATATAGATAGTCCTGTCACTGCCTGGCACCTGGAATGTAGTATCAGAATTTGTAGCCCTTGTGCAGTGCCACGATGCCGCCACTCATATTCATAAACTCACAACGTTCAAAACCGGCTCCCTCCATCATCTCTTTCAACGTCTGCTGGTCTGGGTGCATGCGGATCGATTCGGCAAGGTATCGGTAGCTATCTTCATCATTAGCGATCAGCTTACCCATCAACGGTAACAACTTAAATGAATAAGCATCATAGATGGGTTTGAGTGCCTCCATCGGTTTAGAAAACTCCAGCACCATCAGGCGGCCACCCGGCTTCAGCACGCGATAGAGCGAGGCCAACGCCGCCCCTTTATCTGTAACATTGCGCAGGCCAAACGCGATGCTGGCAAAATTAAAATGGTTATCGGGAAACGGTAGCGCCTCGGCATTCGCCTGTACATATTCGATATTGCCAACAATGCCACGGTCGGTAAGGCGCTCGCGCCCCACTTTCAACATATTAGCATTGATATCTGACGCTACCACTGCCCCCTTAGCACCCACCATTTTTGAAAAGCGTGCCGCAAGATCACCGGTGCCCGACGCAAGATCCAGCACCTTGTGACCGCGGCGCACCCCGCTGGTATCAAGCGCCACTTTTTTCCAGATGCGATGTACGCCCATCGACATCACATCATTCATAATGTCGTAGTTTTTCGCTACAGAATCAAAGACACCGGCAACGCGACGCACCTTGTCTTTAACATTAACCTCTTCATAACCGAAGTGAGTCGTACCTTCTCCCGCTTCATTTGACGCGGTATGTTTATCTGTCATGCATCACCTTCTAGCGTCTTGCGTTCATGCCCGGCCTCTTTAAGACGTCGAAGATACTCCTGCCACATCGCAGGATGGTTCTCGCCAATCCGATAAAGGTACTCCCAGGAAAAGAGGCCGGTGTTATGACCATCGTCAAAGTGCAACTTTACCGCGTAAGCACCAACAGGTTCGATCTGGGTAATGTTCACCGCTTCTTTACCCACCTGTAGCGTCTCCTGTCCCGGCCCGTGCCCCTGTACCTCGGCCGATGGTGAATGAACCCGCAGGAACTCACACGGCAGACGAAACTCCGCACCGTTATCGAAGATCACTTCCAGTACCCGTGACTTCTGATGCAGACGAATATCAGTGGGACGATGTTTTTGTGTTTGTGCTGTCATCTATTCAGGTGCAACCATAGTTATTTCAATACTCTCAGCAGTTAAAGGATATAACGACTCAAATCCTCATCTTCTACCAGCTTGCCGAGATGCTCCTCGACATAGTCGACATCAATCGTCACGCTAGTACCGGAAAGATCCGACGCCTCGAACGACAGCTGTTCAAGCAGTCGCTCCATCACAGTATGCAGGCGACGTGCGCCAATGTTTTCCGTTGTCTCATTGACCTGCCACGCCACCTCGGCGACACGCGCGATGCCATCTTCGGTAAACACCACACTCAACCCTTCGGCCTCAAGCAGTGCGTTGTACTGCTCGGTCAGCGATGCATTGGGTTCGGTCAAGATGCGCACAAAGTCACCCACCGACAATGCGGTGAGTTCAACACGAATCGGCAGGCGCCCCTGCAGTTCCGGTACCAGGTCTGATGGTTTGGCGAGATGGAACGCACCTGAGGCGATAAACAGGATATGGTCCGTCTTGATCATGCCAAACTTGGTCGAAACGGTACACCCCTCCACCAACGGCAACAGATCTCGCTGCACCCCTTCACGTGAGAC
>CALZMY010000114.1 GCA_945788675.1 uncultured Gammaproteobacteria bacterium
AATGAATTAGAGCTTCCTTATAAATATCATACGTTGAGCCATTTATCCCCACATTAAATGCACGATAGATAGCCTCCGACCAAAGTAAATTTATTCCTGCACAAAAAAGCACATCTGCGCAGCGTGCCCCTCATTTTTCTGGGCTTTTTTACCGCATACCCACCGTATTACACACCAAACAATATGCGACACTAAATCTACTCAGGTTTTTACTATAACGTTCAAAATTCGCGCATCTAAACCCCTACTCTCCAACTACCCAACTACCCACAAACGATTTGTTGTAATATCACACTTCAATTACACGATGCTTCACAAGGATTTATTCAGATTTAATGCGCACCGTTTTTTCAAAAGCACTATTGCACCTCTGCGCCTGTCTATCGCTACGCAGCGCCCATCGGCTTGGCATCATGCTTGGTAAGGCACTCTTCGTTTTCTCCAGAGACTTACGCCACAGCAGCGAGATCAACCTGCAATTATGCTTTCCCAGCCAGGAATCGCATTTGCGCGCAACACTAGCACGACAAAGCCTGATCGAAATGGGCAAGACCATCACTGAAATGGGTCCCCTATGGTTGTGGGACAGGGGACGAGTCCTCGGCGAAATCAAACAGATCAGCGGCAAAGAACACCTCGAGAATGCCCTCGCAAAAGACAAGGGCGTACTGCTTGCGCTTCCTCATTTAGGTGCGTGGGAGATGGTCGGGCTTTACTGCTCAGCCAACTATGCAATGACCAGTCTCTACCGCCCCCCACGCATGGAGAGACTTGATAACACGGTTCGGCAGGCACGCGAACGCTTCGGCGCCACACTGGTACCCACAACCACTCAAGGGGTGCGCGGCCTCTACAAAGCACTGGGCAAAGGGGAGCTGGTAGCGATTCTGCCAGACCAGGATCCTCGTGATGGCGGCGGCCTTTTTGCCCCATTTTTTGGCGTACCGGCCTACACCATGACGCTATTGGCGCGTCTGGCAAAAAAGAGCGGCGCCCCCATCCTCTTCTGTTACGCTGAACGCCTGCCCAATGGGGAGGGTTTTCACCTCCAATTTATCCCCGCCAGTTGGGATGCCACGCAATGCGACATCGCGCAGAACGCCCAACATATCAACGCAGGGGTCGAGCAGTGCATCAAACAGCGTCCGACGCAATATCAGTGGAGCTACAAACGCTTTCGCACCCGGCCGGAGGGTGAAAGTTCTCTCTACGACTAACGGCGCCTTACTACTCTGAATTATCAGAAACGGGCTTCTGTGCGACGATCAATGCCTCATTGCGATACCCTTGCTGGATGTCGCCGACACGCCCCTCTTCACGATAGACCAGTATTTGATAATCACCAAACAGCCGCAGTAACTCATTATCGGCAAGGCGAAAATCACGGCTTCTGGGACCCCCTTCGTTGACATAGGTCTGGGTGAAGGTCTGATAAAAAATCAGGCCGGATGGCTTCAGCGCCCGCTGGATGTGCGGAATGAGCGTGCGATCAAGAAAATAACTCACCACAATCACATCGAATGATGCCGCAGGCGGTGGCTGCTGCACAATATCACGCGCCTCAAAGGTCATCTCCAGTTCCGCTACCGCAGGTGAAGCCTTGAGGCGCTCGATCACGACTTCAGAGATATCCCAGGCCGTCGTCTCCAGACCTTGCTGCGCCAGGAAGATAGCGTTGGCCGCCATGCCACAGGCAAGCTCCAGTGCACTGCCCTTCACTGGCAACAGGTGTCGGTTCTCCTGCAACACCCGCACCGCAGCGTACTCGCCTTGATCGGCCTTTTGATAGATCGCATCCCACTTCTTCTGTGTATCGCTAATTTTCATCACACCCCTACCATATTCAACACTATTTTCGCCAGAATGCCGGTGTCAACAACACCAGCAGGGTAAAGATTTCCAGCCGCCCCAGCAACATCGCAAAACAGAGCACCCACTTGGCCGAGGCATTCACACTGGTGTAGTTGACCCCGACATCACCGAGGCCAGGGCCCAGGTTATTCATGCATGCCGCCACTGCCGAAAACGAGGTGACAAAATCGAGTCCAGTGGCCGCAAGCATCACCGACATCAGACAGAAGCAGACCACATAGAGCGAGAAAAATCCCCACACCGCATCGATCACCCGACCCGGCAACGGCTTATCGCCCACCTTAACCGCAAACAGTGCATTAGGGTGAATCAGACGTTTAATCTCACGCACCCCCTGCTTCAACAACAATAATACGCGGATCACCTTCAAACCACCGCCCGTTGAACCCGCGCATCCGCCAATAAAGCTGGTTAACAACAACAATACCGGCAAGAAGAGTGGCCAGTTATGGTATTCAGCGGTGGTAAAACCAGCCGTAGTACCGATCGACACCGCCTGAAAAATCCCATGATGCAACGCGCCCCCCGGGGTATCGAAGGTACCGCTGGTATATAAAAAATAGGTGGTGATCGCAGAAACGATAAACAGGATCGTGAAATAGAACCTGAACTCCGGATCACTCAGATAGGGACGCAGACTCATCCCACGCCACGCCAGGAAATGGATCGCAAAATTTACTCCGGCCAGCAACATAAAAACAATCGCCACCCCTTCAATCAACGCGCTATTGAAATAACCGATGCTGAGGTCATGGGTCGAAAAACCGCCGATAGCAATGGTTGAAAAACTATGGGCGACCGCATCAAACGGCGTCATCCCCGCCAGCCAGTAGGCCAGTGCACAGGCGATCGTCAACCCCAGATAGATGTACCATAGCGCCTTGGCGGTCTCGGTGATACGCGGTGTGAGCTTATTATCTTTCATCGGCCCCGGCGTTTCGGCACGATAAAGCTGCATGCCACCAATACCGAGCATTGGCAGAATCGCCACTGCCAGTACGATAATCCCCATACCACCCAACCACTGCAGCTGTTGACGATAATAGAGCACCGAGCGTGGCATCGTGTCGAGCCCCGCAATGGCCGTTGCACCCGTGGTGGTCAGTCCTGAAATCGACTCGAAGACAGCATCGACAAAGGCCAGCTTGGAACTCAATATAAAGGGCAGCGAACCCGACATCCCCAGCACCACCCAGAACATCACCACCACGATAAAACCGTCGCGCAGGCGTAGCTCCTTGCGGTGCGCATGCACCGGCAACCACAGCACCAGACCAGTCACCATGACCAGCGCAAAGGCGTAAAGAAAGGCGTGCAATGAAGGCTCGTCGTAAAACCACGCGAGCACGGCTGGCGGCAGCATCGTCAGGCTGAAAAGTGCTAGCAAAATCCCGATAATGCGTTGAATGGCTTTAAATTGCATGCGCGTCAGTCGTTAGAAAAGTGTGGCTAGCGATAAAATCAAGAATGCCATCGACATCAGAGAAATGTCACACCTACCTGGAACAGGCGCTCAACCTCGGTCACCCGTTTTTTATCGATCAAAAACAGGATCACATGATCCTCCGCCTCAACCACCGTATTGTGATGGGCCACGAGCACCTCTTCACCCCTGACAATAATCCCGATACTGGTACCGGGCGGCAACTTGATATCCTCGACCGCACGTCCCACCACTTTGGATGAATTTTTATCACCGTGCGCAATCGCCTCGATCGCCTCGGCCGCACCACGGCGCAACGAATGCACGACCACCACATCCCCCCGTCGCACATGGGCCAGCAGTCCGCCGATAGTCGCCTGATGCGGGGATACCGCAATATCGATCTCACCACTCTCAACCAGATCAACATAGGCGGCGCGATTGATCAGCGTCATCACCTTTTTTGCACCCAGCCGTTTCGCCAGCATCGCCGAGAGAATATTGGCCTCGTCATCATTGGTCATCGCACAGAAGATATCGGTGCTCTCAATATTCTCTTCCACCAGCAGCTCTTCATCGGCGGCATCACCCAGTAGTACCAGCGTCTTGTCGAGTTCTTCGGCGATCCGTTGGGTGCGTTCAGTATTATGGTCGATCAATTTCACCTGGTAGCGATCTTCCAGTGCCGCCGCCAGCCCTTTCCCGATATTCCCGCCACCGACAAGAATGATGCGTTTAATCGGCTTATCGAGCTTGCGCAGTTCACTCATAACGGCACGGATATCGTCCTTTGCCGCAATGAAAAAGACCTCGTCATCGACCTCAATGACGGTATCGCCCTGTGGGATGATCGGCGTGCCACGACGAAAGATCGCCGCGACACG
>CALZMY010000115.1 GCA_945788675.1 uncultured Gammaproteobacteria bacterium
GTTGCAGCAAGCTCCGACAGATCGCGATGCGTGGTGTAGTGATGCGTAATCCATGCTCGCGCAGTGCTATTTTGATTGTCTTTTCTGTCCACATATCTTGTTTCATGCTTACACCTTCATATCGAGAGGACTTGACAACCCCTTCTTTAATTAGGGATACTTAAATAGTAATGATTACTATCTAACTCCCCTTTATACTTTCGGCCAATGGAGGAATATTATGAGCCAGAAAATGCAACGGATCAATGTTGATGTCCTCGAATCACATTCAAGGAATTCGAATTATATTACGTTATTCAGTGTGTTACTGCTCGGAATAGTGCTCTTTGGCGCACAGCCGGCAGTTGCAGCGATACCAGATGCGATCCCGGCTGGCATGGGCGCTTTACCGACTGAAGTGCCAGATAATCCCGAAAATCCGATGACAGCAGCCAAGGTGGAGTTGGGTAAAAAGCTCTATTTTGAGCCGGCATTGTCAGCGAGTGGGCAGTTCTCATGTAACTCCTGCCATAACCTTTCTACCTATGGCGTCGATAATCAGACGTTTTCAATCGGTCACGGCTGGCAGCGGGGTGGTCGCAACTCTCCTACTGTGATGAATTCTGCCTTCTGGAGCAAGCAATTTTGGGATGGACGTGCGCCACTTCTCGAAGATCAGGCAAAAGGGCCTGCATTGAATCCCGTCGAGATGGCGAGTAAGGATCCGGCCGAAGTAGAAGGCCGCCTCAGGGCAGCCGGTTATCAGGCCGAGTTTGAAGCGGTATTTGGTACTAAGAATGCACTAACCTATGACAACATGGCGAGAGCAATTGCAGCGTTTGAACGCACATTGATCACCCCTAATGCACCGTTTGATAAGTTTGTGCGTGGTGAAGGTGACATTTCAGCAGCGGCCAAACGTGGTATGAATAAGGTGGCCGAGATCGGTTGTACTAGTTGTCACTCAGGGGCATTGTTCACCAATAACCAGTTTATGAAGTTTAATTACGGTACCGATGATGGGTTGAAGAGTGTCACTGGTAAAGAAGAAGATAGCCACCTGTTCCGTGTTCAGTCATGGCGAAATGTGGCGATGACTGCACCATATTTCCATGACGGTTCTGCTGCAACACTGGAAGATGCGGTAGTGACAATGGCCAAAGTGCAGCTTGGTCGTAAACTGTCAAAGGATGAGGTGTCGGATATTGTCGCGTTTCTCAAGACATTGACTGGTGAGACACCTGTTGTGAGCTACCCGATTCTGCCACGTCCTGAGGGAATCGCGCTGGATTGGGAAGAAGATTAGCGCGCGTAGCAATACGCCTCATCACGAAAAAAAGAAACCCGACAGCGAATGCTGTTGGGTTTTTTATTGTTCAAAAAGGGTGATAAAAAAGGCGGTGCATCCTTGCACCGTGTGGCGTTCATGAACCTTGTACCTTCTAGTACAGCGTCACATGTTGTGACTAACGCATTCATGTAACGCAAAAGTGTGGCAGGAGAGGGAGGGAGTCTGCCACATAGGTTATATGTAGGGACGCTGAGTATTCTATTCAAGGGCAGGGATAAATTATTTTTTGCTACGTGAAGTGGGTGATACAGCGCGTCTCATCTTGTCATTTCCTGTTCAGTGTACAATCGATCAATGATTGAAGTGATAGCGATTGAACATATCGATTTTTCCAGCCAGCAATACGAAAGTTCGGAGCAGTGTCGCCGCCTGTTCCACGGTCGTGGTGGTGCCTATGCGGGCCTCGAACATGTGGTGATCGACTGGCTGCCACCAGTGGTATTGATCACATTATATAAGGAGGAAAGCTCCGAACGGGTGTTACAGTTGGCGCAGTCGTTATTAAACAATCTCTCTGAATGTCGCTCGGTACAAGTACAGTACCGCTGTCGTCCAAAGGCCCCACTTGAGGTGGTGTTAGGCGAAGCGCTCAGTGAACTGGTGGTCGATGAACGTGGTTTGAAGTTTCACATTCAGTTGGGGCGTTCACAGAACATTGGCCTGTTTCTCGATATGTGCAATGGGCGAGAGTGGGTGCGGCAATATGCTTCTGGTAAAAATGTACTCAATCTATTTGCTTATACTTGCAGCTTTTCTGTTGCGGCCATTGCAGGTGGTGCCAGCCAGGTGGTCAATGTCGATGTCAGCAAGTCGGCCTTAAGCAGAGGGCGTGATAATCATCGCTTAAATAATCAGAACACGTCACAGGTCGTTTTTCAGGGGGTGGATATCTTCAAATCATTTTCGCGGCTCAGAAAATATGCTCCGTATGATCTGTTGATCTGTGATCCGCCCGCGCTTCAAACAGGGCGTGTTGATATCCGGCGTGATTATAAAAAAATTCTGCGGCGGGTGCCGGAATTAATGAGTTCTGGTGGGCATTTGATGTTGTGTCTTAATTCGCCGCGCCTGGATGAAACGTTTTTGCATGCGATGGTGGAAGAGGCATGTCCGGATTGTTATTTTGTCGAGGCTGTGCCGCCTCCAGATGTTTATGTTGATGCGGTGGTGGGGAGTGGATTGAAGGTGTTGGTTTTTGGATATGAGTGTGAAGGTGGGGTGGTTTAGGGGAGTGTTATTCTCTGAGAAGAGTATTAGGCCTTAATCGGCTCAATGCTAACTCTAGCTTATGAGTGTCCCGTAATAAATATTCTACATGAAAATACTATTATTCTGGCTGTGAACGAGGGATGAATGAATAAGGCTATCAACTAACCGCATTAAAACTATTGCCTTTTTTGATTTTTATTGTGTAAAGAGACTTCAGGTTTATAGCTTGTACCCGATATTTAAGCATGTCGATAATATTCTGAGGTAGCTGTCGTATAAATATCATAATGAAATCA